>CAZJSD010000067.1:0-2229 GCA_964548815.1 uncultured Muribaculaceae bacterium | reverse complement strand
AAATTAACAATAATTAATAATTTTTACAATATTTTATTTTATATGATATAATAATTATAATTGGAGTGATAGTATGCGAATAGTTGAAATACAACCTGATGAATTTAATAAGTTTATTGATAATTTTCCATATAAGAATTTTTATCAAACTACTGAGTATGGTATGCTTATGGGTAGACATCAATTTAATGAGTATTATTTAGGATTGATGGATGAAACTGATACTATAGTTGCGGCCACTCTAATACTAGTAAGAAAAGAATTTATAGGATATAAATGGGGATATTGTCCTAGAGGTTTCTTAATAGACTTTAAAGATGAAGATTTAGTAAAAAAATTTACTACTGCCTTAAAAGAATATCTTATAAAAAGAAATTTTATGTTTGTTAAACTAGACCCAATTTTAATATATAAATCAAGAAATAACAAAGGAGAAGTCACTCCTGAAATAGATAATGAATATATTTATAATACCTTAATTAGTCTTGGATACGAACACTCTGGTTTTAATAATAATTTTGAAAACTTAAAACCAAGATGGAATGCCATAACTAATCTTAATGATAATGATGCAGTATTCCCTAAGTTTTCAAAAGAAAAACGTAATAAAGTAAGAAAAGCTGATAAATTAGGAATTGAGATACTAAAGGGTGCTCCAGAAGATATTCGAACTTTTTATGATTTTGTTGAAAAGAAACATTCTAGAAAACTAAATTACTACTTAGACATGTATGAAATATTTGGAATGAAAGATATGTTTGATATTTATTTTGCTAATTTAAATACAGCGAAGTTTGTTGAAAAAAGTAAGCAATTATATGAAACTGAAGAAATAAGAAATAATCAGATAAATCAAGAATTAGAAGATAATATTCATAGCAATAATACTAATAATATTATCAAGAGAAAAATGCATTCAGATATGCTTTTAAATAACTATAAACAAAACATTATAAACGCAACTAATATGTTTAAAGAATATCCTACAGGAAAACTAATCGCATCATGTGCAGTAGTTAAATATAATAAAGAAGTATTCTTCTTAATATATGGGCTTGATCAAAATTATAAGTCATATTGCCCAATTCATTATATGTTTTATCAAATTATGGAGAAGTTCCATAAAGAAGGGTATAATAAATTCCATTTAAATGGCATTTCAGGTGATTTTTCACCTACTAACCCACTATTAGGTCTAACTAAATTTAAACTTGGATTTGGGGCTCATATAGAAGAATATATGGGTGAATTTACTCTAGTTATTAATAGAAGAAAAACAGACTTCTATAAAAAGATTAATCCTATAATTGAATGGTTAAATACACCAGTATTATAAAAAGGAAACATTAATTTGTTTCCTTTCTTAATGGTATATATGTATATTTCTTACCATGTTTTTTTCTCTCTAATTCAAAGTGTAATATATTTACTGTTTCATCAAAAGGAGTATTTACTTCTTTTAAGTTACTATATATACTAGATAAATTCAAATATTCTTCTTTACTTCCATAATAAGAAGAATCATTTTTATTTAAATAATCTTCGTTTATACATATTTGATTATCTAATGAACCACTGATATCTTTTCCACAGCATATACATTTAAAAGTAGGATTATACTTTAATTGTTTTAGATTATAACTAAAAAGATATACTATATTATGATCACAAATATGTTGTTTTAAAATAGAAATCTTTTGTTTGTTTTTTTCTATATCATCTGATAGACAATCTACTTCTGATTCCATATCTATATATTTCTTAACAATATCATTTTGTTTAAGTTTATTAAGTTCATTTCTTTTTATCTCCAAATTATCTTTATTATATTCTATTATGGTAGATAGATTGTTAATACTCTCTTCTATATCTTCTTTTTTCATCTCTTCAGTCTTTTTTTTAAATCTCTCTTTATCAAACAAATCCCCCATACAAACCTCCTCTATAATATATATTATACCACAAAAAAGAAGTGATTTAATCACTTCTTTATTAATTACTTAATTATTTTAGTAACTTTTCCTGCACCAACAGTTCTTCCGCCTTCTCTTATAGAGAATTCAGTACCTTCTTCTAAGGCAATTGGGCAAATTAATTTAACTGTCATTGATACATTATCTCCAGGCATAACCATTTCAGTTCCTTCTGGTAATGTTACTTCACCAGTAACGTCAGTAGTTCTGAAATAGAATTGTGGACGATAGTTACTGAAGAATGGAGTATGTCTTC
>CAZJSD010000066.1:0-2287 GCA_964548815.1 uncultured Muribaculaceae bacterium | reverse complement strand
TGAATGGATTCATTAATTTTCATAAAATCAAGATTTTACGATTCTAGGAATACAAAATAGTAAAATTATATAAAATAAAGAATTATAGTTCTTTTTTTTACAATTTTTGTTTATTTTAACAATATTATAAGTATGTTATTTTTGACATATCAGTATAAATATGATATATTAATATTGCTTTTGAAAGGGAGAGAGTAAAATGTTAAATAATCAATTAACTACGACAACTTATACTACAGCATTAAAATCAATTAGTTATATTGGTTGTTTTAGCATTGCTTAAAAAATATAAATAAATTATATTGTTAATGCAAGTCTATTACAATCATGTAATAGGCTTTTTAAATTTGTAGATAAAAAAAGAATTAATGATATAATATTAATAGAAATACTAAGATATAGGATATGATTATTAATAATTGTTTTCTAGAGAGTTATCGGTTGGTGTAAGATAATTAACAAATTAATAATTACTACCTATTAGTTGCACTCGAAAGAGAATGCCCGTGATAAGCGGTTATATGAATTAAGTAAAATGAGAGGATGGTACCGTCTTTAATAGACTCCTATTATGGTATCATTCTCTTTTTATTTTATAAAGGAGATGATAATAATGACGGAAACGGAAGTTAATACGATTTTCTCCCTCAAAAGCAAAAAATAGAAAGAAGGTAAAAAAATGAATAAGAAATGTTGTGAATTACTAAAAGAAGTAATTAATAATAATTATCATAATGTAAGACTTGATAATATGTCTTATGATGATAATGAATTTTATTATGAGTTTAAATCAGATGATAAAGTTAGTGAAAATGATTTTGAAAAATTAGAAAATGAAATTAAAAAACTAGATAATAGTGTATATGTAAAACTACTTAAAATAAGTGGAGTTTATTATGAAGGAAATGCTGACAATGAAATGATTCAAAGAATTGTTGGTAAATCTTTTAATAATGAAGAAGAAATAAAAGAATATGAAAAATATATTAATGAATCAAAAGAAAGAGATCACAGAAAGATTGGCCAAGATTTAGATTTATTCTGCTTTTCTGATTATATTGGTCCAGGATTACCATTATATACTCCTAGAGGAACTATAGTTAAAGATGAACTACAAAAAGAAATAGAAAAAGTATGTAGAAAATACGGATTTCAAAAAGTAAGTTGTCCATCTCTTTCTAATATATCTTTATTTGAAACTTCAGGACATGCTAAAAAGTTTAATGATGAATTATTTAGAGTTAGTTCTCCAAAGGGGCATGAATTTGTTTTAAAACCAGTACAATGTCCTCATCATACTCAAATATATGCATCTAAACTAAGAAGTTATAAAGATTTACCAATTAGATATATGGAAAGTGATAAACAATATAGAGCAGAACATCAAGGGGCTGTAAGTGGATTATCTAGAGTATACGCAATTACTTGTGAAGATGGACATGTATTTTGTAGAAGAGATCAAGTGAAAAATGAAATAATTAGTATTGTTAAATTAATTAAAGAATTTTATTCTAATATGGGATTATATGATGTATTTTGGGTTTCATTATCAGTAAGAGATTATGCACATCCAGAAAAATATATAGGAGATGTTAAAGATTGGGATTTATGTGAAAACTTACTTCAAGAAATATCAGACGAATTATATTTAAATGCTAAGAAGTGTGAAGGAGAAGCAGCTTTATATGGTCCAAAACTTGACTTTATGTTTAAAGATGCTTTAGGTAGAGAATTTCAAATACCAACTGTTCAAGTAGATTTTGCTACTCCTAAAAGATTTGGATTATCATATATAGATGAAAATGGTGAAAAACAAACTCCAGTAATGGTTCATAGGGCAGTACTTGGTTCTTATGAAAGATTTATAGTATTATTATTAGAACAATTAAAAGGAGTACTTCCTATATGGCTTTCTCCAGTTCAAGTTAATATTGTTCCATTAAATGTTAAATACCAAGGAGAATATTGTGAAAAAATAAAACAGTTATTATTAGATGAAGATATAAGAGTAGATTATGATAATTCTGAAGAAAGATTTAATAAGAAACTAATGCAAAGTAATATTATGAAGAATCCATATACTTTAATAATTGGTGATAATGAACGTGATAATAATCTTGTAAGTTATAGAAAGTATGGAAGTGAAGAAACTATATCAATGTCTGTTGAAGAATTTATAAAATTTATTAAAGAAGAAATTAAGAAAAGATAAGAATAATATGTTATTAAATCCTAGGAATACAATAAGTAAAATTATTTATTTTTTTGAAACAGATTAAATTTATTA
>CAZJSD010000065.1:0-2348 GCA_964548815.1 uncultured Muribaculaceae bacterium | reverse complement strand
AATTAGCTAAAGAAAACTCTGACGATCCAGGATCAGCTGCTAATGGTGGTGACTTAGGTTACTTTAATAAAGGTGAAATGGTTAAAGAATTCGAAGATGCTGCTATTA
Source organism: uncultured Muribaculaceae bacterium (assembly GCA_964548815.1). GTDB lineage: Bacteria > Bacillota_I > Bacilli_A > RF39 > UBA660 > RUG13038. The sequence goes on along the minus strand of CAZJSD010000065.1, from coordinate 2,240 downwards.
ACTTAAAAGTAAATGAATATACAAAAGAACCTGTTAAAACATCTTATGGATATCATATTATTTTAAAAACAGGTGAAAAAGAGAAAGCTAAATTAGATAAAAATTTAAAAAAAGAAATTAAAGAAAAGATTATAGAAAAGAAAAAAGAAGATAACACTACAACAGTAACTACATTAGATAAAATAAGAAAGAATTATAAATTAAAATTTAGTGATTCAAAACTAAAGAAAATATATAAAGAATATTTAGATGATCAATTAGAATCAGCTAAAAAACAAAATGAATCTTCAACAAACTAAAAAGAATATCAATCGATATTCTTTTTTATTTCATTATAATCAAAACCTTTTTGATATAGTTTTTGCCTTATTATACTCTCTAATTCATAACCACTGTATTTCTTAGAATACTTATTATATAGTTTTATATACTCTTTTTCTCCATTATTAGAATTTAATTCTTTTAAATCTAATAAATCTTCAATCATATATCTATCATAACCTAAATTAACAAAATAACTAACTAATTTATATTTTAATACACTCCCACTACAATTCTTAATTGTAGGAATTTTTTTATCTATTAATCTATCTAATTTACTTTTTACTTCATTTATATCTAGTTCATTAATATATTTATCTACTATTTCTTCATTAAAACCCGAATTTACTAGATAATATTTAATTTTATCTGGACCATCATTACTTAAAGTAATTTTATCAGATATATATGCTTTTATATATATTTCATCATTTATTATATTTTGTTTTTCTAATCTATTAACAGTATCATCAATTAATTCTTTACTATATCCGTTTTTTATAAGATATTTCTCTATTTCTCTTTTTGATCTCATTTTTTTATTAATATAGTTTAATGACTTTTCATATACTTCTTCTTTATTATCATCTTCTTTTATTTTATCTAATAGTTTATTATCTATTTCTTTTTTTAATAATAAATCATATTTAAGAATTATATTTTCATATAACTCTACTTCTTCATTATCAAAATATACTCTATATTTATTCTTTATCTTTTTATATTTTATTATTTTCATAGTTGTACCTCCAAGTAAGAAAAAAACTTAATACTATTCTTCTTTTAAATGTATTAAGTTATTTTGAATTTCTTCTAACGCTCTATCTAGATTTTTTTCTGTTTTATATTCATTTTCTTTCATTTGGTAATGTTTTGTTTCTTCCATTGCTTCCGCTCTTTTAGATGCGACATATACTAATTGATATTTAGATGGAATTATATTTAACATTTTATCTATTGAATAATTCATATTATCTCTCCTTGTCTAATGTATTATAATACTTTTATTAACAATTATCAATACTTATTAGTCTTGTTTACTTTTTTATCCATACCTACTAATTCTCTTAATTTTTTTACTTTTTCAGATAGTATTCTTACCTTTTCAACTTTATCGCATATTTTATCCACTAATTTATAATCATCGTGATTATATTCTCCAGTATCTACTGAATTAGTAATAGCTCTATTAAATTCTACGATTTCTTCATCTGTTGCGTCATAATTGCTAAAGTCTTGTAGAAAACCATTATAATCACCTGTAAATATTCTTCTATATCCTTGCTTGCCAAACATTCTAGGGAAATAATCATTAGCAAATGCTTCATATACTGTTACTTGTTTATTCTGATCTCTTTCCATAAAATCAGTTTTTACACCATATGCAGCTTCTATATACTTAGCAAAAATTGATTGTAAAATTCTAGATTCTCTAGCTGATTTATTATCTATATTTCCAGTCATAGCCATAACTAAATCCAAATCATTATTAATAATATCCAAGTGACTAACAATACTATTATTAGCTTCCTTTTTTAATAATGCTATTTCATCTGGATTAAAAATTGATTCATTGAATAATATAGAACTCAATTTATCAGCACGAGTCACAATATCTTTCATTTCTTTAGAATAATTCTCACTCATAGACAATTCTCCCTATTACGAAATAATTATATCACAAAAAAAGAAACTAGCAAATAGTTTCTCTTAAATTAGTTATTCATAAAACTATTATAACCTGAACAATTGTCATTAATATTTGTAGTTATATTTTCTTCTGAACATGTATATTCAGGAACATAACTATGCTTATATATATGATTATTAACAACATTAGTATGAATTGGAACTACATGTACTACGGGAATTTAACACTTTTTAGAAATAAGAATCTTGGAAACCATTGAAAAATGGTT
>CAZJSD010000064.1:0-2808 GCA_964548815.1 uncultured Muribaculaceae bacterium | reverse complement strand
GTAGTGAAACAACTTTATCATATTCCATTCTCTTTGGTCCAACTATTGCGAGAGTACTTTCATGATTATCTATATTTACTTTAGTTTTAATTACTGTTAAGTCATCATCTAATTCATTTTCTTTACCTATATAGATTTTTATTTCATCATCTGACTCTTCAATATGTTTTAATGAATCTTCATCAAGTTTATTAACTATTTTTTTAATTTTATCTACTTCATTAAATTCAGGTAATTCTAGTATTTTATTTCTTCCTGAAACATGAACTTCATTTTCCTCTCTAAAGTTATTAAATGCATTATAAAAAGCATTATATATAGTTTCATAATTCATAATATAGTTACTTATTATTGGTTTAATTTCAAATTCTAGTTTAGAACTTACTTCACCAATAGGAGTACCTACAATCATTTTATTAATTAATTCTACTATTTTTCTAACTTCATCTAAGTTACTACCCTTAATATTAATAGACTTATTTTCAACATGTCCCTTATCGGTAACAACTATCGCAATAATATTTTCATCATTAATAGGAATAACTTCAACTTGTTTAAGTTTGTTTTCCTCACCCTTGTTTTCAAGTATAACCGCTGTATAATTAGTCATATCAGATATAATTTGTAAACTTTTAGAAATAGAGTCATTTAATTCTAATTGTTTATTATTGAAAATTGTTTGTAAATTTAAAACTTCTTCACCAGTCATTTCTTTAGGTTTCATTAGATGATCAACATAATACCTATATCCCTTTTCTGATGGAACTCTACCAGAACTAGTATGTGTTTTTTCTAAATACCCTTCTTCTTCTAATGCTTGCATCTCATTACGAACTGTTGCGGAAGAACAATTTAAAATATCACATAAATTCTTAGATCCAACTGGTTTAATAGTTTTAACATATTCCTCTATTATTAGTTTTAATATATTTTCTTTTCTTTCACTAAGCAATATAATCACCTCTATTACCCGTTTACACATATAATTATAAAACAAAAAATTAGCACTGTCAATAGTATAGTGCTAATTAATTAAAATTTTACATTTTTTTAATTATTATCTATATATTTTTCTACTTCCTTTATAGTATTATCAAAATTATTAAAATCTACATCAAACCACTTAATATCCATTTGATTTTTAAAGAAAGTAAACTGTCTTTTTGCATAATGCCTGCTATTCTTCTTAATTAAATCTAAAGCTTCATCTAATGATATTTCATTTCTTATATACGGAAATAATTCTTTATATCCTATTGGAGTCATAACTGCTTTAGTATGTTTCTTTTTATAGAAGTATTTAGCTTCTTCTAAAAGACCATTTTGAAGCATAATATCTACTCTTTTATTTATTCTATCATATAGTATATCTCTATCTGTTTCTAATCCTATAAAGTATACATTATCATATAATAAATTATTACCAGATTTATTATCAACACCTGATCTTAAATTAATATATTCTCTAACTAGTCTTCTATGATTATTTGGATCAACTTTAGAATTAGGGTTCATTTCACGTATTGCATATAATAATTCTTTAGTATCTAAATTTATTTCAGGCACTTCTTCATCATTTTGAAATTTATAATCAAAAAGCGCAGCCTTTACATATAAACCTGTACCTCCAACAAATATGATGTTTTTATTTTTTGATTCAATTTCTTTAATCTTTTCTCTAGCATCTATTTGATAATCATATACAGAATACTCTTGATCATAATTCTTTATATCTATTAAATGATGAGGAATACCCTCCATCTCTTCATTAGTAACTTTTGCAGATGCGATATCCATATCTTTATATATTTGTACTGAATCATAATTGATAATTTCTGCATTATATTTCTTCGCAAGTTCTATACTTAATTTTGTTTTACCAACACCAGTTGGTCCAGTTATAACGATAATCATAAAATCACCAATTACATTATATCAAAAAACATAGATTATTTAAAATCTATGTTAATGATTTTATTATTAATTGTTAACCATTTCAATAATGGATATTAAATCATTAATGTTATTACATGCAGTACCTAATATAATTCCATCTAAATCTTTTATAGTACATAATTTCTTAATATTACTTTTATTTATGCCACCACCATATACTATTTTAGCTTCACCTTTAGTAATTTTCTTTGCCTCTTTTATAAATTCATCTGTTTTTTCTATTTCTAAGATATTATTACTTCCTATATATTCATCTTCTTCATACGCAATAATTATATTTTTAAAATTATTGATATTTTTAACATCTTTTTTTAATACATCTAAAGAATTAACACACAATATTACATTAATACCTAGAGTAATACATTCTAATACTTTATTATTAATAACATTATTATCCTCTTTATCTCTAACATCATGATGCCCTAAAAGTACATATTTATATGTCTTATCAATAATATTTTGAGAGCCATAGTTAATACTCCTAAAATCATAATCATTAATATCTTTACTATTAGGTAATAATATTATTTTGTTATTAGTATCTATATTTTTTATTTTATCAATATAAGATTGATTAATTCTATTACTTTTAAAATTACATATTATCAACACTTTACATCACCCTTTTAAAAAGTTTTTCTAATTCATATGTTGGATAATGAATAATAGTAGGTCTTCCATGGGCACAATTATACGGATTCTTACATGTTTTTAAATCATCTATAATTCGTTGCATTTCTTCTAGAGAAATATCAGTATTTGCCTTAATACTTGCTTTACATGCCATCATGGCAGAAATACTATCATTAAATCTTTCTAAATCAAAATGTTTATCCATTGTTATTATTT
>CAZJSD010000063.1:0-3234 GCA_964548815.1 uncultured Muribaculaceae bacterium | reverse complement strand
TATAAGGTTTTAGAAATAAGGATGTGATTTCTAATGAGTGAAATTTTAGATATAGTGTTTTCTAATACGGTTATCATTTGTTTCCCTGGTCATATGGCTAAGACTAGAAGAGAAATTGGAGAAAAATTAAAATTAATAGATATAGTATATGAAGTAGTAGATGCTAGGATACCTTATTCATCTAGAATAGTAGATATAGATGATTTAATTAAAGATAAACCTAAAGTTATAATAATGACTAAGAAAGATTTATGTGATATAGATAAGACTAATAAATGGATTAGTTATTATGAAAGCTTAGGTTATAAGGTATTTTTAGTAGATTTAATTAATGATAAGAGTTTAGGTAAATTATTTGATATTACTAATTCTGTTTTATCTAGTTTAAATGATAAAAGAGAAGAAAAAGGATTACTTCAAAGAAAATATAGAGCGTTAATTATGGGTGTACCTAATGTTGGTAAGAGTACATTAATTAATAAAATTACTGGTAAGAAGGCAACCTCAGTAGGTGATAAACCTGGAGTTACTAAAACTATCAGTTGGATAAGAATTAATGATAAATTAGAATTAATGGATACTCCTGGTATATTATGGCCAAAATTAGAAGATCAAACTATTGCGTATAATTTAGCGACATTTTCATCTATAAAAGATGAAATACTTCCAATAGATGAAGTAGCGTGTTATATATTAAAATATATGTATGAAAATTATCCTGATAGATTAGTAGAAAGATATGGACTTGACTATTTAGATGAAGATGATTATACTGATGCATATGAATTAATTGGAAGAAAAAGAGGATGTATAGTTAAAGGTAATGAAGTGGATTACAATAAAGTATCTAATTTAATTATTAGAGATTTAAGAGAAGGATATTTAGGTAAGGTAACATTTGATGAGAGAATATGAGAATAAATATATAGAAATGGGTTATAATGTAATTGCGGGAACTGATGAAGCAGGAAGAGGACCACTAGTTGGTCCTGTTGTTTGTGCGTGTGTAGTTTTACCTAATGATTATAATAATGATGAAATAAATGATTCTAAAAAACTAACAGAGAAAAAAAGAGAAAAGTTATATGATATAATAATGAAAGATGCCCTTTCAGTAGGTGTATCTATAATATCTGCAAAAGAGATAGATGAAATTAATATACTAGAAGCTTCTAGAAAAGGTATGATTGAAAGTTACAAGGAAGCTAATAAGAAGATTAAGATAGATGTATTATTGACAGATGCGATGAAAATTGATACACTTGATATTCCGGTGGAAAAGATTATTAAAGGTGATGCGAAAAGTATAAGTATTGCGGCAGCATCAATTATTGCGAAAGTAACTAGAGATAGGTTATTATTAGAACTAGATAAGAAGTATCCAGAGTATGGTTTTTCATCACATAAAGGATATCCTACAAAAAAACACTTGGAAGCTATCGAAAAATATGGTATATTTGATGAGTACCGAAAAACTTACGGTCCAGTGAAAAAAATTATAGAAAAACAGGGGAATTTATAATAGTTACGGATAATAATATATATAGGAGGAAAATTATGAGTAAGAATTTAGTTATAGTGGAATCTCCAGCTAAAAGTAAAACTATAGAAAAATATTTAGGTAGTGATTTTAAAGTATTATCTTCTAAAGGACATATTAGAGATTTAGCTACTAATGGTAAATTTGGTTTAGGAGTAGATATAGATAATGGATTTACACCTAACTATGTTACTATTAAAGGTAAATCTAAAGATATTAGTTCTTTAAAGAAAGAAGCTAAGGCTGCAGATAAAGTATATCTTGCTACCGACCCAGACCGTGAAGGAGAAGCCATTAGCTGGCACTTAAAAGATGAATTAGGTCTTAAAGATAGTGATTACGATAGAATAGTATTTAATGAAATTACAAAAGGTGCTGTTACAGATTCATTTAATCATGCTAGAAAAATAGATGATTTAATGGTACGTAGTCAAGAAACAAGAAGAATACTTGATAGAATTATTGGTTTTAGATTAAGTAAATTAATGCAATCTAAAACTGGTGGAAAGAGTGCAGGTAGAGTACAATCAGTTGCGTTAAAACTAATTTGTGATAGAGAAGAAGAAATAAATAATTTCGTATCTGAAGAATATTGGACTATAGATGCAATATTTGATAAGTTTGAAGCATCTTTATTTAAATATAAGGATGATAAAATTGAAATTAAAACTGAAGAAGAAGCAAATAATATTAAAAATGATTTAAGCAATATATATATATTAGATAGTAAAGAAGAAAAGAGTAAGAAAAAACAATCTAAGCCTCCATATATAACTAGTACTTTACAACAAGATGCTATAGTTAAACTAAATTTTAGTTCTAAAAAAACTATGAGTATTGCGCAAAAGTTATATGAAGGTATTAATATAGGAACTGAGACTGTAGGTCTTATTACTTATATGAGAACTGACTCTATTAGATTATCTAATGATTTTATATCTGAAACATATAAGTATATAGAATCTGAATATGGTAAAGAATATGTAGGTGCAGTTAAAAAATCTAAGAAAACAGAAAATGTACAAGATGCCCATGAAGCTATTAGACCATCTAGTATTCTTAGAAATCCTGAAAAGATTAAGAATTATTTAACTAATGATGAATATAAACTATATAACTTAATCTATTATAGAGCACTTGCTTCATTAATGAAGGAAGCTAATCAAAAAGTAACAACATTAATATTAGATAATAATAATTATAAATTTAAAGCGACTGGTACAGTAACAACTTTTGATGGATATTTAAAAGCATATGCTAATTTTGAAAAGAGTGAAGATAAAGAATTACCAGTTATAGATTCTAAAGAAATAGAAGCAAAAGATTTAGAATTAAAACAACATTTTACGGAACCACCAGCAAGATATACAGAAGCCAAATTAATAAAAGAAATGGAAGATCTTGGTATTGGTAGACCATCTACTTATGCTGCTACAATGTCAACAATAGTAGATAGAGATTATGTAAAATTAAAAGAAAAGAAATTCTATCCAACAGAGATAGGAATAGAAACAAATAAAAAATTACAAGAATTCTTTAGTGATTTAATAAATGTAAAATATACTGCTAAGATGGAAGATGATTTAGATAACATTGCAAATGGTAAAGTAGTATGGAATGAATTACTAGATACATTCTTTAGGAGGTTTGAACCAATGGTAGAAAACGCATTTGATAATATGGAAAAGAAAGAA
>CAZJSD010000062.1:0-3541 GCA_964548815.1 uncultured Muribaculaceae bacterium | reverse complement strand
GTATCAGCCCATTTTTGAATTTCATCTTTGCTTTTATCTTTAAAGAAGTCATGTGTTGCAGTGAAAATCATTTCATCAGCTACAACACTTTTAGATTTATCTACCATTTGTCTAAATGTTTTTCTTCTATCTTCTCTTTCAGTTTTCATTCTCTCATCGTGTTCTTGTTTATATTCTTTTGTGAGTTCATAGAATCCTTTAACATATTTCATATCTAATGGAACAAGTTCTACATTATCTTTGGTTTTAGATAAATCTATATTGGGATTTGAGTTATATGCTTTCTTCTCTCTTTTATTGTGAGAGCCAATTTGAGCAAGATCATTTAAAGTATAGATAGGCTCACTTCTGAATATTGCATAATTCATACCGCTTCACCTTCTTTAATTTGAAATTCTATTACACTTTTTATAACATCAGTTGTATTTTTACTATCAAATTCATTAACTGCTAATCTCTTATTATCTTCTATACTTCTAATGTAATAGTTCTCAGTTGTTTCAACATTTCTATGTCCAAGTAGATCAGCTACTTCTTTTATCTCAGTTCCATTATTTAATACTTTTGTTGCATATGAACCTCTTAAATCATAGAATCTACATTTCTTAATTCCTAATTCTTCATGAATAACTTTAAAAGGATATCTTAGTAAATCTGTTCCTGAATATGTTCCATTATCACGAACGAATACTAGATTTAAAATGTTTTCTCCACAGTTTTTGTTTAAAACTATTCTATTCTCTATTACTTTACCATATTCATTTTTTACTTCTTCAATATGGTAATATTTATAATCTTTGCTAAATAGTTTTTTTAATTCTTCTTGTCTTTCTTTGTAATTGGTTAGAGCTGTTTTTAAAGTATCTCCTATGTATATAGTTCTTTGCCCTGATAGTGTCTTTGTTGTACCAATATACCATCTTCCATCTTTGTCTTTTGGTTTATCATAAACACTATGTTTAATATTGATTATTCCATTTTCTAAATCAATATCTTCCCATGTTAATGCAAATAGTTCTCCTGTTCTCATTCCTGTAAAACATGCTGTTAAAAATGCACATATAAATGTAGAATCATCTTTGAATCTGTTTAGGATTAAATCTATTTCTTCATTTGTATATAGATGTTTATCTTCTTTTTTCTCGATATCCATTTTAGGCATTCTAATTGTTAGAGCTGGATTATATTTAATAAATCCGTATAGATTACAGGCATCTCTAAATGATCCTTTAATAATCTTTAACATATTTCTAAAATAATCTCTTGAAAAATCATATCTATTAACCAAATCAGTAATAAATGAATTTAAGGTTAAACTTGTTATGTTGCACATTCTATAGTGTCCTATATATGGTTTAATATATTTATTTGCTAATGTTGAATATGTTTGAATGGTATTGTATTTTAAATTGTTTTTACAATAATTATCTATCCAATAATCTAAATAATCACTATATGACATCTTACATTCTTTGAATGGTTTTCCTGCATTTATATATTCATTGAATGCAATAGTTCCAGCTTCTAAAGCTTCAGCTTTAGTTTTAAATCCACTTTTATTAATATATTTTCTTTTTCCATTTTCACTTGCTATTTCAAATCTATATTGGTAAACATCTTTTCTTTTTGTTATTCTTATACTACTCATTTTCTACCTCTACTTGAATAACTACTTTTTTAATATTATTAAGATCTGATAAATCCTTTCCTTCATTTTGAATTAAGAATCTTTCTAAAGTGGATTTTAATACTTTTAAGCTTCCTAGTTTAATAGCTGGTAAATAACCTTTCTTAATCAATTCATAAATATAATTTGGACTTGAGTGAAGAATACTAGCAACTTCCTGAACAGTGTATATTAATCTTTCTTCCATTATTTAAACTCCGCTAGCAAGGCATCCATTTCAGCTTGTTCTTCTGGAGTACATGGTGTTGAAGTACACATTTCAGGATGTTTCATCCATTCAGGTAAATTCTCTTCATTATTATTCTTTTTATTATATTTATTATTATATTTGACTGGATAGTCTAGGTTTTCTTGATTATTTGATTCATGATCTGATGACCATTTGCTCCATATATCATTGACTAAATGAATTATCCTCTTCTCTCTTTGATGATCCTTTTCATATTCACACTTAATTAATCCCATTTTTTCTAGTTTTTTAATATGCCTTGATGCTGTTTCAAGTCGTATATTATACATTTCTGATAGTTTTCTATTTGTTATCCAACAATATCCTTCCTTTCTGCATAATGCTATGATTCGCTCAGCAATCAGTTTTTCTTCTGGTGTAAGTTGTTTTGTTTCATAGATATATTTAGGTACTACCGCATATATCATTAAGTAATCGTTTTCCATAATCTTTCTCCTTTTCTAAATTACTGAACTTCGGCCTCTGTTCACTTCCATTATCTAGGAGATTGATTATATAAACCATGCGAAAAAACTCTACAAATTGTCTTGTAGAGTTCTATATTTTGTCCGATTTTTCTCCGAACTATTTTCCTATTGTAATTATATTCTTACCTATTTGTCTTTTTAGTTCATTTATTATTAATGATTCTATTTGTGTATCTACCATTAATCCTAATTGAATAGCCATTTTTATATAAGCACTTTTCTTCGATACATAATATTTATCTTTATGAATATGCATTTCATAATATAAGCTTTCATCTACATATTCACGAGGGTTATCGTATTCAAAGTTTTTAATTATAAATCTTTCAAATTCATCGAGATTATCAAATGCATCCTTTACTCTTTTTAAAAGCATTTCACATAAATCTATCGACTTTCTATAATCATGTTTAGTAAATCTTTTAAATGATATATCATTTTTTAAAACAACATTATTTGAATTAACCGTTTTAACATGTAGTGTTGGATCTTCTACAATTATAAATTCTAAATCTTCATTTATTGTATATTTTAAAAACTCTTGATATGCAACCTGATAAAAATAATTATCCATTAGTTGATTAAATATATTGTGAATTTCTTTAATTGCATTCTTATGATTGTATTCTTCAATAATATTTACTGGTAGTGGTCTTTGTATTTCCAATAATGATACTTCTAATTTTCCTTTCTCATCTTTCTTTATCATTCCAAACCTCCCAACAAAAAAGAGAGAAAAAGACGGCAAAGTCAATTTCTCTCATTGAATCCATTAATTAATAAACTAAATTGTTTTCGTGTATAAATTAAAAGTGCTTTATTTCTCATTAGACATCAGCTCCAATTAATTAATTGTCTTCTATAATAGCACTTTTTACTTAAAAATCAAGTGATTTAGTCCTTAAAAGGTATTTCTTGTGTATTTGGTATATCTAAAGTGTTGGTATAATCTTCAAATCTATCAACTGTATCAGTTTCCATTTTATCAGTAACTCTAACATAAATATTGTATGTAGTCATGATAGAAGAATGTCCTAATCTTTTAGAAACAGCTTTAATATCCGCACCTTGTTCTATTAACCTTGTAGCATGTGTATCTCTAAAATCATGGAATCTACATGGTATTTTTAATTCATA
>CAZJSD010000061.1:0-3681 GCA_964548815.1 uncultured Muribaculaceae bacterium | reverse complement strand
TAAGATGCGAATGTTATTCATTCGTATTTTACCAGAAACATGAGCTTCTACAGTAAATCCATTTTCTAATTCTACCTTAAATTTACCTCCAGGTAAAATATCTATTACTTTACCTTCAACTTCTATAGCATCATTTTTAGCCATTATTCATCTCTCCTGTCAAGATTATTGGTCCATCTTTAGTAATAGCAATAGTATGTTCATAGTGAGCAGCTTTACTTCCATCAAAAGTATACGCTGTCAAACCATTATCATCTAGTTCTATTTCTTCACTTCCAAATGTAAGCATTGGTTCTATCGCAATTACCATACCTTCTCTTAGTCTTGGACCTGTTCCCTTTTTTCCATAGTTTGGAACACTTGGATCTTCATGAACATCTGTTCCAACACCATGTCCTACAAATTCTTTTACAACACCTAGATTATGATCTAAAGCATATTTTTCAACAGCATATCCTATATCTCCAGTTCTATTACCTATAACTGCTTCTTTAATACCAAGATATAATGCTTCTTCTGTATGCTTAAGCAAATACTTATCATCTTCTGATATATTTCCCACAGCATAAGTCCATCCTGAATCTCCATGATATCCCTTATAACATGCTCCTATATCTAGTGTTATTATATCTCCCTCTTTTAATTTATAATCACTTGGATAACCATGTACTATACAATCATTAACTGACATGCATACTGCATTTGGAAATCCTTCACAACCCTTAAAAGAAGGAGTACAATCTTTACTTCTAATAAAGTCTTCACATAATTTATCTAACTCTCTAGTAGTAATACCTGGTTTTATATATGGTTTAATATACTGATGAGTTTGATAAACTACATTTCCGGCAATTCTTAGTAGTTCTATTTCTCTAGGAGATTTTATAGTAATCATACTATTCATCCCCTTTCATGATTTTATCTGTTTCTTTATAAACATCTTCTAAACTAGTATTATTATATATTGTAACAACCTTGTCACCATAATAATCTAATAAAGGTTTTGTTTGTTTAACAAATGTATCATATCTATCTAAAAATGTTTCTAATGAATCATCATTTCTAGATGACAAATTACCACCACATTTTGTACATACATTATTTTCAATCAAATGTTTATTAAAAACACTACCACATTTTTCACATATTAATCTACTGTTAATTCTATCAATAGCGATATCTTTATCTATATCTATATAGATTACCTTTGTGATTTCTAAATTATCTAACATTTTTGCTTGATTAAGTGTTCTTGGAATTCCATCTAATATTATATTAGATTTAGTATTACTTAATTCTTTTTTAAACACTTCTTCAATTATATCATCACCTACAAGTAATCCTTTCTCAAGAATTGGTTTAATTTTAATACCTATATCAGTATTATTTTTTACCTCTCTTCTTAATAAATCACCTGTACTAATATGTTTAAAATTATACTTTTCTTCAATATATTTAGAGATAGTACCTTTACCTGCAGCCGGAGCTGCGATTAAAATAATGCACATCATTTAAAATCTTCCTTTATATTCTTTTTGTTCTAATACACTTTCAATTTGTTTATATAATTCAAGTGCAACACCTACAACGATTATTAATCCAGTACCTCCAATAGAAATATTTGTATTTTCTACATTTGAGTAATTTTGGAATAATATTGGTAATGCCGCAATTACAACTAAGAATAATGTACCAAAAGTTGTAATTCTAAGTAAAACTGTTGTTATATATTTTTTAGTTTCAGTACCAGGTCTAACACCAGGTATATATCCACCATTTTGTTGTAAGTTTTTACTTATTTCTTCTGGTCTAAATTGTAATATTGTATAAACATATGAAAATACTACTATTAATAATAAATATATTATTAATCCAACTGTTGTATTATAATTCATATAATTATTAACAAATTTTATATATCCCTCATTTGTTATAAATCTAGCTAAAACTTGAGGAATTGTTATTATTGCTGATGCAAATATTACTGGAATAACATTTGCTGCATTTACTTTAAAAGGTATATATGTTTGTTTAGCTCCATAGCTACTTGTTGTTTTATTTGCATATTGAATTGGTATTCTTCTTTCAGATTCTGAAATAAATACTACACCAACTACTATTGCAAAATATACAGCTAAGAATACTATAAATGAAATTATACCTATAAATAAATTATCATTACCAAGTACAAATGTCTTAAATGCTTCTTCCATCATATATGGAATAGATACAACGATACCTGACATGATTATTAATGATAATCCATTACCTATACCTTTTTGTGTAATTTGATCACCAATCCATAATAGAAATGCAGTACCTGCAGTTAATATAATAGATATTCTTATATATTCAAATGTTCCTGCATCAGCTCCAAGTAAACTAATTGCAAGTGCAACACCTTGAATAAATGCTACAAATATTCCTATATATCTTGTTATTCTATTTAATTTTCTTCTTCCCGCATAACCTTCTTTTGCAAGGTCAGAGAAATATGGAATTATATCCATTTGAAGTAATTGAATTACTATTGATGCACTAATATATGGCATAACACCTAGTGCAAATATTGATGAATTCTTAATAGCTCCTCCACCAATAACATTTAATAATTCTAGGAATCCTAAATCACCAGTTATTTTTTGTGTTCCAGGTATTCTAACATTTGTACCTATTATGAATACTGCAAGTGCACCTAGTGTAAATAAGATTCTTTTTCTTAGATCCTTATTTCTCTTTGCAAAAATATCTTTAAACTTTGCAAACATACTAGATCACCTTCGCTTTTCCACCAGCATTTTCTATTTTTTCTTTAGCTACTTTTGAAAATTTATTTGCGCTTACTGTTAATTTTTTAGTTAATTCTCCATTACCTAATACTTTAAGACCATCTTTCATGTCTTTAACTATTCCCATTTCTTTTAATAATTCTGGAGTAATTTCTGCTCCATTATCAAATTTTTCTAAATCACTTACATTAATAACTGCATACTTAGTTTCAAATTCATAGTTATTGAAACCTTTCTTAGCTATTCTAAATACTAATGGATTTTGTCCACCTTCGAAACCAACTCTAACTCCGCCTCCACTTCTAGCGTTTTGTCCTTTTTGACCTCTTCCAGAAGTTTTACCGTGTCCTGTTCCAATTCCTCTACCAACTCTTTTTCTTTCCTTATTAGAACCAGTAGTATATTTTAATTCATTTAATTCCATTATCCTAAAATCTCCTCTACAGTTTTACCTCTAAGTTTAGCAATATGTTCAGCACTCTTTTGAGATACTAAAGCTTTTACAGTAGCCTTTGAAGTATTAATTTTTGTATTTGATCCTAGTGATTTAGATACAACATCTTTTAGACCAGCAAGTTCAAGAACTGTTCTAACTGGACCACCAGCTATAATACCAGTACCAGCTTTAGCAGGTTTTAATAAAACCTTAGCAGCTCCTGCTTCTCCAATAATATCATGAGAAATAGTTCTTCCATCTATAATGTCAATTTTCTTAACGTTTTTAACAGCTTGCATTCTAGCCTTCTTAATTGCTTCAACAACTTCTGAAGACTTTCCTGATCCGATACCTACTCTTCCTTTTCCATCACCAACAGCAACGAATGCAGAGAAGTGTAATGTACGACCACCTTTTGTTACTTTTGTAACACGACGAAGTGATAATACTTCATCT
>CAZJSD010000060.1:0-3935 GCA_964548815.1 uncultured Muribaculaceae bacterium | reverse complement strand
GTTTGATTAATATACTTTTTAATTTCTTCTAAATCATCTTTAGAAATGGTAAAATTATTTTTATTAATCATTGTTGGTTTTAGATTATCAATTATATCAACAATTTGATTAGATTTATCTTCTAATTCATTAACTTTATTATTTAACTCTTCTAACTTCTTTTTATTATTCTCTTTTTCTAGTTTGAATTTTTTATAGTCATTCATATTCGCAACATTAATATCAACTTTTCTTTAAAGTATAATCTAGATTATAAATTCTATTAAATGAATTAATGCAGTATTCTCTCATCTTATTTTGAATATTAACTAAACTTGTTTTAGTAAATACATCGGATTTACCAACTTGTCTTTCCATACCATTTTTCATGCCTTCCTTAAAAGGTACTCCAACAATATGTAAGTGTGGAGATGATTCATCAAAATGAGCCGTAGCATTTGCTATCTTAAAATTAGGAACAATTTCTTCTAAATTATCAATTTGTTCTCTAAAAACATCAATCATCTTTTTTCTAAATTCATCATCTTTATCTGACCAAAAATCCATATCACCAAGTTCAATAATAATCTCACATGCTAAATCTCTTTTAGCATCATTAGAAATATGATTAAAATAATTATCTATCTTTCTATCACTTCTTGTTTGCTTGTCATTATATTTTTTTCTTGCTCGTTCAAATAGTATCAAATATAAATTTTTAGTATCTTCAACAATAGAAGCAGTACCTAAAATAGTATAGATTAAATCCTGATCATTATCATATTTTCTTAAATTATGCTTATCTACTTTAGATAAATTCTGATAATTTTGTATTGCTTTATTACTAAATGAAGTTGTATTAGTTTCATTCTTCTTGGCTGTTTTTCTACCTTTTTTAGATTTATTTCTATCATTACTTAAATGTAATGAATATGATAACTCTACCATAATATTATTCACCTCCTTATAAAGTTCTGTATATGAAATATAGGAGAGATATTTTGTTTGACAAAATTTCTAACCCCCTATATATTTTGACATTAACTAAAGTTAACATCAAAATATGGTGGCTAAGGTTTACCACCTTAGGAACCATTAATACTTTATTTCGCATAACTATAAATAGTTAAAACTGCATAAAGTATTGATAAAATAAAAGACACTGTTTTTTATTTTATCTCTGTAAATTATTCAAATAATAATTAAATATTTTCATAATTTATCGGCAAACTATCGCCACTTTCATTTACTATCGTAAACGGAAACGTGCCACGTTTGCTTATAACTTTTTTGAGAAAAAAGTTAACAAAAAATTCTTTTTAGTTGGTAACATCAAAAGCAAAAAATGTTTTTGTTTTGATGTTTGTCCATTATGAATTTTATTTATGTAAGTCAAGACCTAGACAAGCAACTATCGTTGTTCTTGACTTACATTATCATCAGATTTTACATCTTTACTATCATTCTTATTATTAAAATGTTCTTCCCATTTTTCTATTTTTTTTAAAGTTTCTTCTTTCCTTTGTTTTAATTCTTCATCCATTTCATAGATTGTACAGTTAGTTCTTGCAGGAATTGTATTAAATAAATCAGCTTTATCGTCTATTAGAGTTTCTTCTCCTTCTTTAATATAAATAATTCCTAATTTCATTTTTTCTACTTTATCCATCTTTTTATAATCTTCTAGTGGAAATATTCTAACTATTTTTTTATCAAAGAAATTATTGAAGAATATTACTTTATCATCATAATGAAATGTTGCTTCAAAATAACCAACGTTATAATACTGTCTTAGAGTAAATATTATCTCTGATGCTTTTTCTATTGGTAAATACTGACTAATTCTTAATTTAGTAATTACATTCCCAATTAAACCATAATCTTTTCTGTCTAGATAACCTGCATCATATAATTCATTACATGGCTTACATACTGATTCTCTAAAGAATACTTCACCAAGTCTGATTTTATTATAAAGACCATATTCTAGTTCAACATAGTCAACATATCGCATAATTAAATCGGCTTTCTCACTTCTTGTATAATCTTTCCACATATAAGTATTTTCTTCATATTCATCTGGATAAACTATCTTGTTTATATAATCTAAATCTCTTTTTATTAATATATCTTCTGGTGTGAAGTTAAGTGAATCACACACATCACATTCTTTTATTTTAACTTCTAATTCATTAATAGTTTCTTCAACTATTTCTTTTTCTTCATCATATTCTTCAATCGTAAACAATCCATTGATATATGCTTTTTTTATTCTTTCAGATTTTTCTTTTTGTTCTTTTAATTCTTTAACTAGTTTATCCTTAGGATTATCTAATTTTGTTTTAATCATAGGTATTAATGTTTGATTAACTACAGCATCATATTCTTGTATTTCTTCAATAAAAACATCAAATAATTTTTCAACATCTTTTTCTCTAATGGATACTTTACAATCATGACATTGATAATAGTAATAAACATCACCATTTTTCTTTCTTGTTGCATTACCACCTAATATTCTTCCACATTTAGGACATTTAAGTTTCTGTAAGAATAAATACTCTTTATCTCGTTTATAATTACGAGAATTCTTTTTCTTCTGTACCTGACATTCTTCCCATAATTCTTTAGATACAATAGGTTCAACAACATCTTTATAATAAGTAGGACTGCTTGTTCTTTTACCATGAACAAAATCACCTTTATATATTTCATTTTCTAATATTTTCAAAATAGTACCATCACACCAATTTGTTTTACCAAATACTTTTTCTTGATTATAGATATTACTTATTGTTTGATATGAATTACCTTCGTGATATAAATTAAATATTCTAATAACTTGATCTTTAGTTGCTTCATCTGGTACAAGTTTTTTATTAACATGTTTATAACCAAATGGAGCACGATGTGGAATATTACCTGCTTTAATCGCACCTGCTAAACCTACTTTAGTTCTTTCACTTGTCCTTTCTATTTCATTTTGTGATACTGTAGTTAAGAGTCTAGCAACCATTCTACCGTTGGCAGTAGTAGTATTAATATCATCATTCGCACAATCCAAGTAAGCATTGTTTTCTTCTAAGAACTTCATTATATCTTCCATATCATAAACAGAACGAGTAAGTCTATCTAGTTTTAATACAACAATAGTATTGCACTTCTTATTCTTAATATCTTCTTTTAATCTTTCAAATGCTGGTCTGTGATTACCTGTTTTCGCACTTATTCCTGCATCTTTATATACTTTATAAATAGTATATCCTTTAAACTCACACATAGCTCTTAAGCGTTTTTCTTGTTCTGGTAAACTAAATCCTTCTCTTGCTTGATCTTCGGTACTTACACGAATATAAATACCTGCAATTTTCTTTTCTTCATTCATCAAATCATAACTCCCTTCTATTTTCACCAAAAAAGAGGTGACAAAAGCATTATCAATTTTATGCCTTTGACACCTCTTTAAAATAATTAATTACAATACTTCGTTTCATATATACCCCCAAAAACATAAAACTTTGCTTATTGGTTTAGTATTATATATTATTTTTTATAAAAGTTCAAGGCACGATAAATTTTTCCATATGTTAAGAAGTTGATAGTATTAATAATATTTATTTATAACTTTTAATAAATGATTCTAAGTCTTTAATCTCTATCTCATTAGATAAGTTATTTATATATAATGTTTTAGAATAATTAAATGCAAGAAATGTTATTCCTTTAATTATTATTCTATGTGGTTCTATATAAGATAAATTAGACCTTTCTACATTTCTTATATTACCATTAATAAATGTAGGAGTAATATTACAAAAATCGCATATAAACTCAATCTTCTTTTTTAACTCCATATCAATTTCTAGCTTCTTACTTACAATATTAATCATTTAAATCCATCCTTTAATCAACAACAAAAAATATCAACTTCTTTTTAGAAATTGATATTCTGTATA
>CAZJSD010000059.1:0-4291 GCA_964548815.1 uncultured Muribaculaceae bacterium | reverse complement strand
ATAATAAAAAGGGAAGGAGTAGATAATATGGGTAATATTATTTTAACAGGAGATAGACCAACAGGAAGACTACATTTAGGTCATTATATAGGATCACTTAAAAATAGAGTTAAACTTCAAGAAGAAGGTAATTATGATGAAATGTATGTTATGATTGCGGATGCACAAGCATTAACAGATAATTTTGATAATCCTAAAAAAATACAAGATAATTTATATGAAGTATTACTTGATTATTTAAGTGTAGGGTTAAATCCAGATAAAGTAACTTTCTTCATTCAATCAGAAGTTAATGCTCTAACAACATTAACATATTATTATATGAATTTAGTAACAGTATCTAGATTACAAAGAAATCCTACTATTAAAACAGAAATAAAACTAAGAGGATTTGAAAAATCTGTTCCAGCTGGGTTCCTTAGTTATCCAGTAAGTCAAGCTGCGGATATTACAGGTTTTGATGCAAATGTTATTCCAGTTGGTGATGATCAATTACCATTACTAGAACAAACTAATGAAATAGTTAAATCTTTTAATAGAATCTATGGAGAAACATTAAGAGAATGTGAAGGATATTTAGAAGAAAATGATATTGCTAAAAGATTACCAGGTATAGATGGTAACGCTAAAATGAGTAAGTCATTAGGGAATGGTATTTATCTAGCAGATACTTCAGAAGAAGTATATAAAAAAGTAATGAGTATGTATACAGATCCAAATCATTTAAAAATAGAAGATCCTGGAAAAGTAGAAGGTAATATGGTATTTACATATTTAGATGTATTTTCTACTGATGAACAAATTAAAGAATATTCTGAATTTAATTCTTTAGAAGAAATGAAAGAAAAATATAAATCAGGTGGTTTAGGTGATGTAAAAATAAAGAAAGTTTTATATCAAGTATTAGAAGATTTATTAGAACCAATAAGAGAAAAAAGAAAATATTATGAAAACCATATGGATGAAGTAAAAGAGATTATTAAAGAGGGAACTAAAAAAGCAAATAATAAAGCAAATGAAACATTAGATAAAGTTAAAAAGGCAATAGGTATTAACTATTTTGAATAAAAAAGTAAGTATAATAGTTCCTGTATATAATGCCGAAGAATATTTAGAAAGATCAATTGATTCAATAATAAAACAAACATATGGTAATTTAGAAATAATAATAATAGATGATAAATCTACTGATAATTCAAAGAAAATAATTCAAAAATATGCATTTAAAGATAATAGAATTAAAGCTTTTTATAGTGAAATAAACCAAGGTGTAAGTAAATCAAGAAATATTGGTTTAAAGTCTGCAATGGGTGATTATGTATTATTTATGGATGCAGATGATTATTTAGTAAAAGATGGAATAGAGAAGATGATTAATGCATCTTTAAAATATAATGGTGATATAATTGATAGCTATCATTTAATAATATATAAGAATAAAAATAAAAATAAGTATTTTACAGAAAAAAAAGTACTAAAAAAAGATTTAGTAATGGGTTCTTTGAAAGATAATGATGAAATATTAACTAAGTCAACTTATATTACTGGAAAATTAATAGATAAGAAATTATTAGATGGATTATATTTTGATGAATCATTAAGAAGATATGAAGATTTAGTATTTGAACATCAATTAAAGAAAAGAATAAAAAATATGGTTTTCGTTAAAGATGTAATATATTACTATTATCAAGTATCAGGTTCTTTAATAAATACTTTAGGTGTTAAACATACTGCGTATTTAGATGCTGCTAGGGAAGTTATAAATAATTATAAAGATAGTAGTAATGAAATAAAACTAAAAATCGAATCATTATTAGTAACTAATGCATTTTTAACAGGTATAACTAAGATAGTAAAAAATGATGAGTCAATAGATAATAATACTGATATTTTATTTGAATATTTAAATCAGTTTGATAAGATATTTAAAACTTGGAAGAATAATAAATATATAAATAAAATAATAAGAAATTATATAATTAAATTAATTGGTAATAAGAAAAAAATATATAAGTTAATAAAGAATACAAGAAAAATTGATTTTATAAAACTATATTTTAATTATTTATCTATAGTTAATAAATATAAGATATAGTTTATATTTAGGGGGTATATTAAATGGCATATGTTAATTCAGCATATTTTGTTTTAAAATCAATTTATTATTTTAATAATAATAAAAAGTATTTGAATGATGATTTTGAACATAATTATCATATATGTCAAATGATTAGTAAAGATATTATTGATGAAACAAAAGTAGATTTTAAAATTTATGGAAAAGAAAATGTTTCTTCAAAAGAACCAATTTTAATATGTTCTAATCATGTTGCTTTCTTTGATATTGCTGCTTTATGTTATTCTATTGATAAACCATTACCATTTGCGGCCGCAAAAGAACTAATGGATAATAAGATAATAAATAAGTATATTGAATCTATTAACTCAGTTTTAATAGATAGAAATACTGAAGACATAAAAGTAATGAAAAAGCAATTAGAAGATATGGAAAAAGCAATTACAGAAACTGGATTAATATTATTCCCAGAAGGTGAATGTAGTTATGGTGAAGGAGAAATAAAGGAATTTAAAAAAGGTGGTTTTATCGCTGCTAAAAAGAATGATATAACGATAGTTCCTACTTATATTAATTATAAAGATTATAAAAGATACAAGAATTTATTAGTTCCTAAAGATGAAGTAAAAGTAATATTTGATAAGCCATTTAAAGCAAGTGAAACAAATGAAAATATAAAAAGTTCTGAACATTTAGCAAAATATACAAGAAATAGAGTATTATCTTTAAAAAATAGTATATAATTCTTGCATTTTAATTAAATATGTGTTAGTATTGTTAATGTTTGAAAAGGCAATCCGCTTACCAGGTTAATGATTGCTGGTTATAAATATAGGGAAGGAGTACATGTATGGATATTATTAGAGAAATAACTCAAAAACAAATTAATCCTAATGTTCCTGAATTTAGAGTAGGAGATACTTTAAGAGTAGACGTTAGAATTATTGAAGGTAACAAGGAAAGAATCCAAGCATTTGAAGGTGTTTGTACTGAAAGAAAAGGATCTGGAATTTCTGAAACATTTACAGTTAGAAAAAAATCAGCTGGTATTGGTGTTGAAAGAATATTTCCTGTTAATTCACCAAAGATTGATAAGATTACTGTAGTTAGAAAAGGTAAAGTTAGAAGAGCTAAATTAAGATTCTTAAGAGATAAGATTGCTAACTATAGAATTAAAGAAAGAAATAAAAATGTAAAAGAAACAAAATAATTGTTTCTTTTTCTTTTCAATAAAATATATAAGTGATATAATTTTATTGTAAAAAAGGTGATAATATGGATGAGAAAAAAATAAAAACAATAAAGGAAATACTAAGTTATGTTGCAATAGTAGCGGCAGTAATTTTAGTAAGAGTATTTATTTTTGATCCAGTAATGGTAGATGGTCCATCAATGGATACTACTTTAACAGATGGACAAATACTAATATTAAATAAATTCATATATAGAAAACAAGATATTCAAAGATATGATATAGTTGTAATAAGAGCAGATAATAAAAAGATTATTAAAAGAGTAATAGGTTTACCTAATGAAAATGTTGAAATTAAGAATAATGAAATATATATAGATGGAAAGAAAATAGATAATTCATTTGCATCAACAAAAACAGATGATTTTGATTTAAGTGATATAGGTTTAGTAAAAGTACCAGGAGATTCATACTTTGTATTAGGAGATAATAGAGAGATATCTTTAGATAGTAGATATCCAAGTGTCGGAACAATAAGAAAATATAATATTCTAGGAAAAGCAAATTTTAGAATATGGCCATTTACTAAATTTGGAAAGGTAGAATAACATGAATGAATATATTATAGTAACTACTTTATGTAATAAAAGAGAAGTCGCAGATAAAATAATAAATAATTTATTAGAAAAAAATTTAGTTTCAGGGTCTCATTTATATGAGGTAGAATCCAAATATTGGTGGGATAATAAAATTGAACATGAAAAAGAATATAAGATAGATTTTAGAACAAAAAAAGAACATTTCAGTGAAATAGAATATGAAATAAAAAAACATCATGACTATTATGTCGCAGAAATATCTTCTGTAAAAATAGATAATGCAAGCAAAGAATTTCTAGATTGGATAGATGAAACAGTAAGATAACATATTGAATATGTTATCTTTTTTTGTTAGAATAATTAACTAGGTGACTAACTATAATAAGTCAAGTCATTTTCTTCAAAAATCTTTTTAAGATT
>CAZJSD010000058.1:0-5336 GCA_964548815.1 uncultured Muribaculaceae bacterium | reverse complement strand
ATTATGAGAATGTAAAAATTCTCTTTTTTCATGGTATAATGATTATAGAGGTGATTATATAAATAATTATGTTATTAAATATAATGAACTAAGCGCCGAAGATTTTATATATTTGTGGGAATCTGTTTGGGATGAAGCTCCATCTATTGATCAAGTTAAACTAGCAATGGAAAATACTTTGTTTAGGGTATCTGTTTTTGATGGAGAAAAAATAATTGCGATGGCAAGAGTAATTGGCGATAAAGGCTTATCTTATTATATTAAGGATGTGGTAGTTCTACCTGGGTATCAAGGAAAAGGTGTTGGAAGAATTCTAATTAATGAATTATTAAAATATGTTAATGATAATGGAATTAAAAATACAGATATATATGTTGAATTATGTGCAATGCCTGAAGTAGCAGAGTTTTATAAAAAATGTGGATTTGATTCTAATGATGGTATAAGATTAAAAATGTGGTATGAAGTAAAATAAATCGTAAGATTAAGATTTTGTGATTATTTAAAATTATGTTATAATATAACTAACAAGTTGGGTACTTAATTTCTTATATTAGTATTAGAAAAGCCCCAGATGAAAGAATCGAACTTTTATAAGTTCGTTTTTTTGTTCATAAAACAATAATATTTTGATTTAATTTAATATTTAAAATATGGTATAATTGAATATAGAAAAATAGTTATATGTAAAATAATTACTTGAAGCAATAAAAAAATCATTGAACATAGTAGTTATTAAACAGGGTGCAGTAACCGTATTAATGAAATATGTTTATGAATTAAGTAGAAAAAATAATAATGTAACCAATTAGCGATGGGAGTGTAATATTATGATAAATTTAACTTCAATGAGTAAAAAATTTGATGAAAATAATACTTTTAAAGCGTATGATATTAAAAATGTCTATAAATGTGATACGTCTAACATATCTCAAATAATTGAACAAATTAGGCATAGTAATATTAGTGAAAAATGCTTAATTCAAATTCCAAATACTGTTGGATTAACTCACGATATTATAAATTCTTTGCCAGATAATGTCGATGTTAGAATAGTAGGTGGATACACTGAGGAATATGCTAAAAGTTTTAGTAATCCATATATGGATTTCTTCAGAGAGAAAGCAACTTACTCAAGAGATGAACTAAATAATATTATTAGTAAGATTGAAACAATTGAGTCTAATATTGATCCTAATTGGAATAAATATGAAAGAGCATTATATTTATATGAATATATGAAGAATGATATAGTTTATAGAGAACCAAATGAATTAAATGATGGTAGAAATATGGCTAGAACAAGAACCTGGGATACTTTAACAGGATTAACCAACCAATTATCTACATGTAATGGTTATTCACATATTTATACTGAACTTTGTACTAGACAAGGTATTGATTGCTGTCAAGTCGCTGGGAAATACGATTCAATGAATGGAAACAATTATGGTGGTGGAGGTCATGCATGGAATATTATAACAATTGATGGTAAAAATTTTCCAGTAGATATTATTTGGGACTCTATAGAAAAAGAAAAAGGTATTGAACAAACAACAAATTTTGGAAGTATAGATATACAACGTTATAAAAATGTAAAATGTAATATAGAAAAACAAAATAATTTATCAACTATATCTAAGGATTGGGTTGAAAAAACAAAAGAAAAAGTTTCTAAAAATATTCCAAAAGAGAAAATAGTTCAAGAAAGAATAGAACAATTTTTAAAAAGTAGAGATCAAGATAGAAAAAGAATGATGGAATTAAGAGAAAAAATTGTTCAACAGCAAATGTTACAAGATAATACTGTTCAGTCATTTAATAATGCTGAATCATATGGAGGTAAATCTTTATGATGAGTGAAGAACATATAACTAATTTTGATAAATTAGATATTAATACAAAGAGAAATCAAATAAGCAATGAATTAATTATTATTTATGAACTTATTAAGAAATATGAAGAAAGAAAGGGTATAACGTCAGTTACTAAAATTAAAAATTATGATATTAGTATAGATAAAGATTTAAATGAAGCTGAAATGTTAACTTATTTCTACGAAGATATTTATAATATTCAGCAAGAATTAATTACGCTACTATCATTTATTGAAATTAATAATTAATATATATAAAAAATTATAGAATAATTATAAGATTAAGATATTGTGATAAGTGTAGAATATATGATATAATATGAATAACAAAGCGAGGACATAATTTCTTATATTAGTATTAGAAAAGCCCCATATGCAAAAATCGAACTTATTTAGTTCGTTTTTTTTTATGGGGTGAAATATGAGGTTAAATAAAAATAGATAAATAGTAGTAAAAAGTTATTAAATTGATATTAAACACTAAAAAGTGTAAACTCTAAAGAAATAAATTGATTTTTAAAAAACTTTTGCTATAATATAGGTAAGAGGAGGTATTAGTATGTACAGTAATGGTTATAATTTTACAACAGATCCAGTTACATCATCTAATTCAACTGATTTCTTAAACAACTTAGGTGCAGTTGGTGCAGGCTTAGCAGTATTCTTTGTAATATTAGGTTTATTTGTTACTGCAATAGTTGTTTTCATGATTATTGCTGAATGCAAGGTATTCAAAAAAGCTGGTGAACCATGGTGGAAAGTATTTATTCCAGTTTATAGTACTTGGATTGAAGCTAAAATTGCTGGTCTTGCTTGGTGGTGGTGTCCAATTATTCTTGGAGTAGCAGCATTAGCATCTTTCAACAATTTATCTTACATTGCAGGTGGAGCAGCATTAGTTATTTCATTTAACTTTAACTACAATCTTTGTAAAAAATTTGGAAAATCTAATGGATTTGCAGTATTATTAACACTTTTACCTATAGTTGGAATTCCAATGTTAGCATTTGGTAATGCAAAATATGATGCATCAGTTAAAACTGACAAAAACGGAATTTTTGCTGTAGAAAATAGTATAGCTAAATAATACGAATAAAAATGATTTGTTTATGAAAAAGAAGTGATTTATATCACTTCTTTTCATGTATATCTAATTGATTATATGGTACTGATACATTATTCTTTTCAAGAATTAATAGTATTTCTCTTATTGCGTTTCTTCTAGTTTGTAATTTAGTTTTAGGATCACATTCTATTTGTAATAAATACTTTATACTAGAATCTGCCAATTCATTTGTTCCTTTATAAATACAATCTTTTATGTTATCTATTTTTTTAATATTGTCTACCATTTCTTTAATAATACTTTCAGCTTTATTTACCTTTAACTCATAAGGTAATGGTATATTAATATAAATATAATTAGATACTACTTCTATTTCATCTATATTTCTATTTGCGATAGATATTACATTACCTGTTTTTAAATCTTCTATCTTAGTTGATTTTAAACCTAGTATTAATACTTTACCTTCAATACCTTTATATTTAACGACGTCACCAACTTTAAAGTAGTCATCAGATAGAATACTAGTTCCTCTTATTATATCTTTTATGAAATCTTGTAAGGCAAGTCCAAATACTGCGCCGATTAATCCTACACCCGCAATTATAGACGTTATGTTAATTTCTAGTATTTGTAATATTATAAGCATAGTAACTAATAAGAATAAGTATCTAGTAATACTTCTTGCTAGTTTTACATATGTAGTAGTTCTTTTTCCTGCTAATGATTCAAATCTGTTACTTTTTGAATACTTCTTTATTATATTTGCTACTATAGAATAGATAATAAAACTAATTATTATTGTTATAAATACTTTTATACCTTTATCTAACCATTCATTTTGTAAAATTTTATTTATATTCATATAATCACCTACAAAAATTATAACATAAAAATAAAAAAAGATAATTATTTTTAATTATCTTCTCTCCATTCTTCATATTTGGTTTTAATATATTTCTTTATAATGTTACCAGTATCTTTTATTGTATCTACAGTATCATCTTTAACATCACCAATATCATCATAATAATCTTCACCAATTTTTTCTTTTATTTTTTCTTTAGCTTTTTCTAATGTTAAAGAACCTAAATCCTTTAATCTTTGATATCTTTCGCCTAAATTATCTAGATAATCTGGATCTTGTTCACTAATTACTTTATTTAATTTTTGAAGTTGTTCATATACTTTCTTTTTTTCATCATCTTTTAGTTCATCAAAAGTAACGCCATTTATTTCAGTACCGTAGAATATAAAATCTATATATTTAACAACTGTTTTTTTAGCGTTCTTTTTAGCTTCTTCTCTTTTATCTTCATCAGATAAAGTATCTTCCATGATATCAATATATTCATTCGCATCATCATAGTATTCTTTAATACTATCAAATTTACTATAATCTATAATATCATCATCAAATTCTATTTCTTCTTCTTTTTCTGTAGTAGTCTCTGTTGTAGTTATAGTAGTAGTTTGGGTAGTGGCTTTAGTAGTACTTTCAGTAGTATAGTTATAATCTTCTCTAGTATCTTCTAATACTATCTCAGTAGTAATTTCTTCTTTTTGTTTATTGTTACCTTTAAGCATATATACACTACCTAGTATTAATAATGCTGAACCAGCACTTAATAAAGCGGCTTCTTTTATTCTTCTCTTTCTTCTTCTAATATAAATAGAATCATAATCTTTGTTAATAATATCATTTATTATATATTCATATTTATCGTAATTCTTCTTTTCTTTTAATAAATCTTTATATTTTTTGCATTCTGAAATAGTTAAATCATCATTATCTAACCTATCCTTTATTTTATTCATAGAAACATTAGAAATTGCATCTTTTTGTTTTTTTACTTTATTACTATAAAATTTAAGTTCTTCTTTATTTGAGTATTGATCAGTGGAAAGCTTTTCAATCTTTTTAATTAATGGTTTTATAGGTACTATTTTCATTTCATAATCCCTCGTTTCAGTGATAGTAATATAGCACATAAGACAAAAAAAGTCAAAGTTAGCACTCTCTATTGACAAGTGCTAATCGGTGTAGTATAATTATATTGGTAGGTGGTGATAATATGTTTGAACAAAATGAAAAAGAAGAAAATGTTTTAGAAAAATATGGTAGAGATATTACTAAAGCCGCAAAAGAAGGAAAAATAGATCCTGTTATTGGTAGAGATGAAGAAATACGTAATATTACTCGTATTTTATCTAGAAAAACTAAGAATAATCCTGTTCTTATAGGAGAACCAGGTGTTGGTAAAACCGCTATAGTTGAAGGACTTGCACTTCGTATAATTAAAGGCGATGTTCCAGAAAGTTTAAAAGGAAAAACTATTTGGGAACTAGATATGGCTTCATTAGTTGCAGGTGCTAAATATAGAGGAGAATTTG
>CAZJSD010000057.1:0-5681 GCA_964548815.1 uncultured Muribaculaceae bacterium | reverse complement strand
TGCATCACTTGATTATACTAAAGCAATTGTATCTTCAGATAAGGATTTTTTAAAAAAGACAAATCAAAGATTTGTAAAAAGAATAATAGCAACTATATTTTTATTTATTTCACCAGCGCTTGTAAATTTAATAATTGGATTTAATTCTTCAAGCTATAATTTATCGACAAGTGCCTATGCATGTGAAATAGAATATATGACTTATAATGAAGAATTAACTATAAAAACTATTGAAAATACAAAAAAGAAACGCCCTAGTGGAGGTGGAGGAGGTAGTGGTACTTATTCTATGAATGGTAGTGGAAATGGTACAAGTGTAAGTGGAATTAACTTTACTACTAATTATAGTAATATGATTTATAAAGGAGGACCTCTTCCAATTCCTTTCCCAGAAGATAATTATTCACTAGGTTCTCCATTTGGTATGAGATTACATCCTATATATGGAGAATATAGATTACATAAAGGTGTAGATTTGACTGCTACATATAATGGTAGTTTAGATGTACCAATACTTGCAGTCGCTGATGGAGTAGTAGTAGATACTGCTGCTGGTTGTGTTGTTGGTGATAATAATTGTGGTGCTGGATTTGGTAACTATGTAAAATTAAGTCATAATATTAATGGTGAAGAATTTGAATCAGAATATGCACATATGAAAAATGATCCACTTGTAACTATTGGTCAAACTGTATCTGCTGGTACACAATTAGGAATTCAAGGTTCAACAGGAACATCAACAGGAGAGCATTTACATTTTGGAATAATAGTAAATGGAAGTAATGTTGATCCATATCCTTATATCACAGGTAAGTCAAGTAGCTAATAAGGGGTGAATATATGAAAAAGTTTATAATAGATAAAGGTTTAATTATATTAATGTTTATATTGTTATTTATATATATTTTATTATCATTAATTAATTTATTAGATAATAATTCTTATATTATATTTGAAACAGGTGATGTAATAAAAGTAAATAAAAATAATATTAATGTATATAAAAATATAAAAAGAATAAATTACTCAAATGCTAAATTATATAAAGATAATAAAAAAATAAATGGATATTTAGAATATACAAGTAATGATGATAACAATAAAATTGTAAAATTTTATAATGAAAAAATGACAGAAGAGAAAACTAATAATTCTTTTATTGTAGTTGGAAAAGTAGATATAAAAGATTACAGTTATTTAATAAAAGATGATATATCAGATGAAGATATAAAATTAATAAGAGAATATTTAAAAGATAATTCTCTTCCATCAATTAATGATTTAACTAAAATATATAAAGCGGTAGTAGATGATAAAACATTTTATGAAGTAAGAAATTACTATTATGATAAAACAGGTAAAAATAATTTATCTTTAATATTTTTAAAACAAAATGATGATATTAAAACAATATATGTAAAAGAAGGTAAAAAAGTTTTAAAAAGAAGTAGTAAATTATCAAATATAATAGATTTAAATGGTGATAATGAATTTGAATTAATATTACAATCTGCTCCTTTTGGAACTGATTCTGAATATTGTAATAGTGTTTATATATTTGATAAATCAAAAAGTGAATATAAACCAATCATTAATTGTGAGGGGGAATAATTATGTGTAATAATATAGTATTCTTATATTTTATGATTATTATTAAAATAGTATTTATAATAATTCTTCCATTAATAATTATCTTTAAAAGAAAAGAAAAAATATCAAAAAAATTATTAATAATAGATGTAGTAGGTTTATTATTCTTAGTTATTTGTAATGGTTTTACAATTAATAAATGTGTTTATAATTCAAGCATAAATGGACTAAAAAAAATAAAAAATGAAAACATAATTAATTTATTCAATGATATTCACTCTATGGATCATAGATATGTAACTACAATATCACCAGATAAAAGAAATAAAACATATAAAGGAAGAGATTTATATTATTATAATCAAAATAATGAAGTATTAAAAAATTACTATGCTAATTGTGGGGATGAAAAAGTATATTTTAATGCTATTGGAAGCAGTATTACATCTTTTTCCACAGCAGTTTCAACCTTATATAATAAAAATATTAGTCCAATAAAAATATTTAATAGATATAAAAGAAATTATTTTAATATATGTTCTTCTGAAATAACAATAGAAAAACTATATAATAACTTTATTCAAGAATATAGTGGAATACTTTTAGAAGAAATAAGTGTTAATGAAGTAAAAGATTCAATAATAAATGATGGCCTTGTAATTGTTAAACTGCAAGCTAATGAAAACTCAACTCTTACTTGTGATACTAAGTATATTGTTATATATAGTGTAAATATGGATAATAAATATTTAATATCAGATTCAACACTTTTAAGTGGTTCGTATGTATGTCCAAGTAATAGTAAAGCATATGGAAATGTTATAAAAAATGATATCATGAAAAAGCAATGGTCTTTAGATGATATTAATAAAGAAGCAGTAAAATATTATTTAATAAAGAAGGTGTCATAATTGAAAAAAGTAATTAAGACATTAGTTATATTTGGTGTAATAATTATTCTTACAGGTTGCTCAGGTAATTATAATTTAAAAATAAATAAAGATTTATCTTTAAATGAATCGTTAAGTTTAACTATACCAAATGAGAATGATGCATATCATAAAACATTAAAAATATTTCAAGATAATAAGATAGATAAAGATAAATATAAGGTTGTTATTGAATCTAATGAAGTAAATATTAATTATAATGAAAAATATTCATCAATAGAAGAATATATATTATATAGTAAAGTATATCACCAATTATTTAATAAAATACAATTAAATAAAAATAGAGATTATGTTGATATATATACAAAAGAATTTATTAATCAAAATAAAAATAATATATATGGAAATAATTTGACTAATTTAGATTATATACAAGTAAAAATTCAAAATCCATTTAAAGTTAAATTAACAAATGCAGATAGTATAAATGAAAATGAATATACTTGGGATATAACAAATGAAGATACAGAAAAGCTAATATACATGCAGTTTAAACCAACAAATGAAAAGTTTCCATATAGGTCATTAATTGTGGGATTAATGATTACTATAATATCAACAATCTTTATAATAATAAGATTTAAAAAATATAAAGATTCTCAAAGAATTTAAACACCATTAAGGTGTTTTTCTATTGTAATAAAGTATTAATTTTGATATAATTATTAAAGGAGATGATTAGATGAACATAATAAAAAGTTTATTTGATTTTGAATATAAAGAATTAAGAAAATGTATGAAAATTGCAGATCAAATTGAAGCAAAATCAGATGAATATAAAAAATTAAGTGATAAAGAATTAAAGGGAAAAACTAAAGAGTTTAAAGATAGATTAGAAAAAGGTGAAACACTAGATAATATTATAGTAGATGCATTTGCAACTGTAAGAGAAGCTGCAGATAGAGTTATAGGTGAAAGACCTTTTTATACACAACTTTTAGGCGGACTTGCAATACACTTTGGTAATATATCTGAAATGAAGACAGGTGAAGGTAAAACATTAACATCTGTAATGCCTGCTTATTTGAACGCCTTAACAGGTGATGGAGTACATATAGTAACAGTTAATGAATATCTTGCTCAAAGAGATGCTAATTGGATGGGACAAATATTTGAATATTTAGGTTTAACTGTAGGTGTTAACTTAAGAGATTTATCTCCTGAAGAAAAAAGAAATCAATATAATTGTGATATTTTATATTCAACAAATAATGAAATTGGTTTTGATTATCTAAGAGATAATATGGTAGTAAGAAAAGAAGATAGAGTACAAAGACCTTTAAATTTTGCTATCGTAGATGAAGTAGACTCAGTTTTAATCGATGAAGCAAGAACACCACTTATTATATCTGGTGGTTCAATGCATACATCTGGTCAATATATGGATGCTCAAAGATTTGTACAAAATCTAAAAGAAAATGAAGATTTTAATATCGACGAAAAAACAAATAGTATAAATTTAACAGATGAAGGAAGTAAAAAGTGTGAAAAATTCTATAATATAGATAATATGTATGATATTAAATATTCAGCTTTGGTTCATCATGTTAATCAAGCATTACGTGCTAATTTTACTATGAAAAATGAAGTAGATTATGTTGTACAAGATGGAGAAGTAGTTATAGTTGATCCATTTACAGGACGTCTTATGAAAGGAAGAGCTTTTTCTGAAGGTCTTCATCAAGCACTTGAAGCAAAAGAAGGCGTAAAAATAAATGAAGAAACTAAGACACTCGCAACTATTACATTTCAAAATTTATTCAGAATGTATAAAAAGTTATCTGGTATGACTGGTACTGCTAAAACAGAAGAAGAAGAATTTAGAAATATTTATAATATGTATGTTATTCAAATACCAACAAATAAACCTATTATAAGAAAAGATATGGCTGATTTAATATTTGCAACTAAGAATGATAAATATAATGCTATAGTAAATGAGATTAAAACAAGACATTCTACTGGACAACCAGTACTTGTAGGTACAATTGCTATAGAAACAAGTGAACTTATTTCAAATATGTTAAGAAAAGAAAGAATTCCTCATGAAGTATTGAATGCTAAAAACCATGCAAGAGAGGCTGAAATAATAGCAAAAGCAGGTGAAAAAGGTTCAGTTACTATAGCTACTAATATGGCTGGACGTGGTACAGACATTAAATTAGGAGAAGGAGTAAAGGAACTAGGAGGTCTATGTGTAATTGGTACAGAAAGACATGAATCAAGACGTATAGATAATCAGCTTAGAGGACGTTCAGGTAGACAAGGAGACCCAGGTTATTCACAATTCTTTGTATCTTTTGAAGATGATTTAATGGTCAGATTTGGTACAGATAGATTTAAGGACATACTAAAAGCCGCAGGTCTTGGAACTACTATTAATATGAGAAGTAAAACAATGACTAGAAACGTTGAATCAGCTCAAAAGAAAGTTGAAGGTAACAACTTTGATATAAGAAAAAGCTTACTTCAATACGATGATGTAATGGGTAAACAAAGAGAAATAATGTATGCTAGAAGAAATGAAATACTTGATAATGAATCTATTCATGAAACAATAATTAATTTAATAAAAGATCATGTATATAATTTAGTAATGTCTCATTTAATAGAACAAAAAGAATTACTTGAATTTGATTGCTCTGAAATATGTGAATATATAAATGAAAATTTACTTAGAAAAGGACATGTTAATGTATCTGAAATAATAAATAAAAATCATGATGAAGTAATTAAAATACTTCAAGATAAAATAATTAATGAATATGAAGAAAAAATAAGTGAATTACCAATAGAAATAGTAAATGATTTTGAAAAGGTAATTGCTCTTAGAGTTATAGATACTAATTGGATGGATCATATAAATACTATGGATCATTTAAAAGAAGGTATATCTCTTAGAAGTTATGCACAGGAAAATCCACTTGTAGCATATACAAATGAAGGTTTTGCATTATTTGATGATATGCTTGAAAAAATTAAACAAGAAACAACAGCTTATCTTTTAAAAGCAGAAATAACACAAAATTTAGAAAGAAAAGAAGTAGTGAAACCAACAGGTACAAATGACAGCAAAGATAAAGTTAAAAAACAAAGAAAAGTTGAAAAAGTAGGTAGAAATGATCCATGTCCATGTGG
>CAZJSD010000056.1:0-6091 GCA_964548815.1 uncultured Muribaculaceae bacterium | reverse complement strand
AAAGGGATCTAATATAGGTCAAACAGACCATAATTAGATTATACGTGATTTTATGAATAAAGAAAAACAAGTACTAGATAGTTATATACTAATGAATAAATTAAAAGATGTTATTAGAACAGGTTGGAAAGATTGGAATGTAGAAAGAGAAAGAGTTGAAAGCGTCGCAGAACATGTATATGGTGTAGAGCAGCTTGCGCTTATTATGTATTTAACTTATAAAGAAGAATATAAAGATTTGGATTTAAATAAAGTTATACTAATGCTTGCGATGCATGAAACAGAAGAAGCTTTTATAGGTGATATAACTATGTTTCAAAAAGAAAGAGCAAATAAAGAAGAAAGAGGTCATAATGCTATTCATGAATACTTTAGTAGATTTATAGATGGAGAAAAAGTTGAACAAGTAATTTTAGAATTTGATAAGAAAGAAACAAGTGAAGCAAAATTTGCATATCAGTGTGATAAATTAGAATGTGATATACAAGCTGCTTTATATAATCCATATGTTGATTTAAATAATCAAGATAATAATCCTTCATCTAAGAACAAAAAAGTGCAAGAATTACTAAATCAAGGTATGTCTTTTGGTGAAATGTGGATGCAATTTGGTTTAGACTTTTATCCTTATGATGATAACTTTAGAAGTGTATCAAAATATGCTAAAAAGAATATTTTAACTATAAATAATAGAAAAGACTTTACAAATGAATAACAATTTGATACTATCATCTTAGCGGACGAATTATTGACACATTTTTGTATGATTTATGAAATCGAAAAAAATGTGTTTTTTGCGTGTGCTAGAAAGGAGTGAAAATGTCATACATCGTTGTTGATGGCATAAGTAAAACCTTTAAAGTTAGTAAGCGTTCTAGTGGAATGAAAGCTGCTTTAAAGTCATTTTTCAAAAGAGAATATGTATATGTCGATGCAGTAAAAGATATATCATTTTCTATTGAAAAAGGTGAAATTGTTGGTTATATAGGTCCAAATGGTGCAGGAAAAAGTACTACTATCAAGATGCTTAGTGGAATTTTATTACCAACCGCTGGAAACATAAAAGTGAATGGTTTTAATCCATTTAAAGATAGAAAAAAATATGTTTCTAATATAGGTGTTGTTTTCGGGCAAAGAAGTCAGTTAGCTTGGGATATACCTGCGGAGGATACATTTGATCTACTTAGGGATATCTATAAGTTAGATGACAAAAAGTATCAAAAGAATAAAAAGGAACTAGTTAGTCTCCTAAATATCGAGGAAATAATAAAAAAACCAGTTAGATCACTTAGTTTAGGAGAAAGAATGAGATGTGAAATATGCGCATCACTTTTACATGACCCTAAAATATTATTTCTTGATGAACCAACAATTGGTTTAGATGCTGTGAGTAAGAAAATAGTTAGAGAATTTATTTTAAAAATAAATAAAGAGAAAAAAGTAACTGTTATTTTAACTACTCACGATATGATGGATATTGATACTCTTGCTAAAAGAATTATATTAATAGGTAAGGGTAAAATATTATATGACGGCTCACTTAATAAACTTAAAACAGAATATGGAAGTTATAAAAGCATAAGTATAAAAACAAATGATGTTATTAAAGATATTAAATTAAAAGGAATTATTGATAAGAAAAAAATAGAAGGAGGATATAATTTAATAATTGATTCTAATATTATTTCTGTTTCTAAAATAGTTAATTATTTATCTAAATATCATATAACTGATTTAGATATAGATAATGAACAAATAGATGATATTATTTTAAAATTATATGAAGATTACAAAATATGATATCTTATTTAAATTATTTCAAGTTAAGAATAATTACTAATCTTCAATATAGAGCAGCAGCTATCGCTGGAGTATTAACTCAATTATTCTTTGGTTTTGTTTATATAATGATCTATTTAGCTTTGTATGAATCAAATAAAGGTGTTAATCCTCCAATGAATCTAAGTACCATAGTTAATTATCTATGGCTTCAACAAGCTTTCTTTACTTTAACTTATCCATATACTAAAGATCAAGAATTATTAAATATGATTAAAAATGGTAATCTAGCATATGAATTAATTAGACCTCAAAATTTTTATTTAAAATATTATATTAAACTAATATCAAATAGAATAGTCGCAGCTTTTCTTAGATCTATTCCAATTTTAGTTATTGGAATAATTTTACCTGAACCTTATAAACTAACTATGCCTAGTAACATAGAGAGTTTTATAATATTTGTTATTGCCTTAATACTATCTCTTTTATTAGTAACAGCATTATCTATGATAATGCATATACTTACTATATTTTTTCTAGATTCAAGAGGAATAACAACTGCATATAATGTAGTAGTTGATTTATTTATGGGAGGAATAGTACCAATACCATTTTTTCCAAAACTTTTGCAAAAGATTGCGTACGTATTACCATTTAGGTATATTAGTGATTTTCCATATAGGGTATATTCTGGGGATATAGCTATAGCAGAAGGAAAGACTTTATTATTAGGTTCTTTCATATGGATTATAATAATAGTATTTATTGGTGTAATGCTTTCTAAACATATTTTAAAAAGGGCGGTAATTCAAGGTGGTTAAACTATTTATAGAAAGTATTAAGTATAGTATAAAGTGTCAATTAGAATATAAGGGTTCATTTATTTTAAATAGTATAAGTCAATTATTCATATTCTTTACTTATTATTTTATGATAGTGGCATTATTTGGTAAATTTGATAATATAAAAGGATTTACTGTTTATGAAGTATTACTATGTTTTTCAATAATACAATTTGGTTATTCTTTTAATGAAACATTTTTTAGAGGGATAGATTCGTTTGATGAATTAATTATAGATGGAAGTTTAGATAGATTCTTAGTTAGACCAAGAGGAATATTATTTCAAACTTTATGTAATAAAGTAGATTTTATAAAAATATTTAGAATTATTCAATCGATAATTGTATTAATAATTTCTTTAGTTAATTTAGATATTATTTGGAATATAAATAAAGTAATAGTACTAGTATTATGTCTAATATCTTCAATTTTAGTATTCTTTGGGTTATTTGTTCTTATGTCATCATATTGTTTTGTTACCGTACAAGGATTAGAAGTAAAAAAATTAGTTACTGATGGCGGTAAACATATGTCACAATATCCAATAGGAATATATAGAAAAGGTGTAGTATTCTTCTTTACTTTTATTATTCCATATGCTTTTATTAATTATTATCCATTATTATACTTTTTAGATAAGTCAAACAACATCTTATATATGTTTTCACCATTATTAGTACTAATATTCTTAGTACCATGCTTATTGTCATTTAAAATTGGTTTAAAACATTATAATAGTACAGGTTCGTAAAGTAGATTTAATATCTACTTTTTTTTATTTTATTCTTATGTTATATTAAGAGTAGGAGGTATCTTATGAAAAAATTTTTAGTAGGATTATTAATAATATCATTATTATTTACAATGACAGGTTGTAAAAGAAGTGTATTTAAAAAACCTGTAACATTAGAAGAAGCGATGGCAAAGGGACAAATTTATGAGAGTATATCTTTAAAAGATGGAGATGTAGTAGTATTTAATTCTATTATTCCAAAAGGATGGACTGCATCCATTGAATCAAATTGGCAAAATGTTAGTTCAGTAACTCCAGGTATAGAAACAGTAACAATATCTAATCCTGATCATACTGTAAATATAAAGATAATATCTCAAGAATCATATACAGAAAATAAAAAATATAATGAAGGAGAAAATAGAGATTATTATACAACTTATCTTCATTACATGAATGCGAGTGATTATATTGATTATTATATGAATAAATATAATAGTGGTTCTAAATTTTCAAAAGATGTAGAAATGGATGAAAATATTGTTAACCAAGTAAAAGAATATAATAATATAATATATCAACAAGGATTAAAAGATGTTGAATCATTAAATGGTGTAGGAAATGTAAAGATAGGAATATCATTAGTTGATTCAACAGCAAGTACTAAACAATTTGAATATGGACTTAATCAAATTGAAATGTCAACTGCAGTAGCTGCTACTAAGACAACATTAGAATCATCATTATCACCATTATTAAATAGTGAAAGTATTTTATGGAAAATACCATATACAATTATTTATACTGGTGAAACAAAAGAAGATTTTGATAAATATTATGATACTTATAAATTTATTATTGCAAATTCTAATTTTACTCTAGATTATTATGCTATGGAAGAATATGTAGCTAGTGCAATAGTTAATTACTATACAACAATATATACAGAAAGATCTAAAGCTAGTTTAGATGCATGGCATAATTATGTAGATAGTAATTATTCTTCTGCATCATCACAATCTACTAATGATAAAGTTATGGAAATGTGGGATGATGTTATTAAAGAAGTAGATTCATATAAGTTAGAAGATGGTACACAGCTTAAAACATCTATATTTAATGAAACAGTTGCGCAAAATGGTAATGATATTTATATAGGCGATAAAGCAGGAATACCAATTGGATTCCAAACTGTAGATAAAGGATATTAAAGAGTGAAAAATCACTCTTTTTTTGGTATAATTATATTGATGGGAGATAATAATATGACATTAAATGATTTAACAGAAATTTTAAGAACTGATATGCCTAGTGTAGAAATCAGAAAAAATGAAAAAGAAATATTTAAATTTATTCCTGAATTAGAAAAGTGTAAAGGATTTAATCAAAATAATGAGTGGCATCCATACGATGTATATGAACATACACTACATGTAGTTGATAATGTAGAAAATGATGATATATTAAGAATGAGTGCATTATTTCATGATATAGGTAAACCAGAAACATATACAGAAGATGAATTTGGAGTAGGACATTTTTATGGTCACTGGAAAGAATCAAAAAGAATATTTTTAGATTTTGCTTATAATAATGAAATGGATTTTAAAAAGAAGAAGACTATATCAAAATTAATATATTATCATGATAAAAATTTTGGTAAATTAGATGATGATAGTTTACATGTAATTATGTATATCTTTGATAAAAAAGAATTAGAGTTATTATATAAATTAAAAAAAGCAGATTTATTAGCGCAAAATAAAAAATATCATTTTCTTTTAGACGAATATGATAAACAAAGTAAAGTATATAAATTACTATATGATGGGATGGATAAAAATGAGTAAAACTGATTATATAATTAAAGTAACTAGATTAAAAAAAGTATTTGGGTTTGCTATACCATTTGAATTATATGTAGATGATCAAAAAATAGGGTCACTTTCAAATGGTAAGTCATTTGATTGTATAGTAAAAGAAGGAACTCATAAAGTAATAATAAAATCTTTAGAAAAAGAATATGAACAAGAAGTAACTTTAAATAAAGAACATAAAAAAGTTGAAATTAGTTTAACGGCTGCGATGGGTTTAGTAGCAGCAAGACCAAATATTAAAGAAGTAAAGTATTTTGAATAGGAGGAATATAATGTATAAGGAAGATATTGAACTAGCAAAAAAAGCAAGATTAAATGCTCACTCACCATATAATAAATTTGAAGTAGGAGCAGTTTTAAGAACAAAGAGTGGAAAAGTATATACAGGATCTAATATTGATAATTTAGGTATTCAAAGTATGTGTGCAGAAAGAGTTGCGTTTGTAAAAGCTATATCTGAAGGAGAAAAAGAGTTTGAATGCATTACTGTTGTAGGAGCAAAATCAAATGAAGAACCAAAAGAAAAATGTATGCCTTGTGGATATTGTAGACAATTTATGAGTGAATTTGTTGATAAAGATTTTAAAATATTTGTAGTAG
Organism: uncultured Muribaculaceae bacterium; assembly: GCA_964548815.1. Classification (GTDB taxonomy): domain Bacteria; phylum Bacillota_I; class Bacilli_A; order RF39; family UBA660; genus RUG13038. Next base: position 257 of record CAZJSD010000056.1, on the reverse strand, counting down.
AGGATAATAATATAGAAGAATATTCTTTAGAAGAGTTATTACCACATAGTTTTGATTTATAAATAAAGTGAAAAGAGATTATTTTGTTTAATAATCTCTTTTTTATACTTATTATTAAGTATAAATATATCGTAAAATGTTTTTTTATCAAAGAGAATAATATTATATATGATATAATATTTGTTGGAGAGTGATTAAGATAGAAATTAAAGCTGTTAAATTTAGAAAACATGGATATTATTCTGCTCCATTTGTTT
>CAZJSD010000055.1:0-6837 GCA_964548815.1 uncultured Muribaculaceae bacterium | reverse complement strand
TATCAAAAAGAAAAGCATACACTTTTTTTGTGTACACTTTTATCTTACAACTTCATTAATTTAAAGTCCTTTTTCTTTTTTTTATGGTGCTCCAGGTCGGACTCGAACCGACACTCCTTTAAGGGGAAATAGATTTTGAGTCTATCGCGTCTACCAATTTCGCCACTAGAGCAATTTACAAAAAAATTATATCATATTTTTAAAAATTATTGAATAATTTGTGATAAAATATTTATATGCTTGCCCCTTGGCCAAGCGGTAAGGCTCTGGACTCTGACTCCAGCATGCGTAGGTTCGAATCCTACAGGGGCAGCCATATGCTAGATTAGCTCAATTGGTAGAGCAACTGAATCGTAATCAGTAGGTTGCGGGTTCAATTCCTGCATCTAGCACCATAAAGGAAGTGAAAACGTGATAGGAGTGTTTGATTCTGGAATAGGTGGAGTAACTGTATTAAAAGAGTTAATAAAGGTATTACCAAATGAAGATTATATTTATTATTCTGATACTATTAATAATCCATATGGAGATAAAAGTAATGAAGATATAATTAATATTTCAGATAATATAGTTAATAAACTTATTGATAGAGGTTGTAAGATAATAGTAATTGCGTGTAATACAGCGTCAGCGATATCTAAAGATTATTTAAGAAATAAGTATAATATTCCTATCATTGCGATAGAACCAGCTTACAAAACAGTTCCTAATAATGAAAAAACTTTAGTAATGGCTACTAAGGCAACTATCAATAGCGATAAATTTCATACTTTATTTAATACATATGATAATCATAATACTATATTACTTTCTTGTTCAGGTCTTGCAGATCTTATAGAAGAGGGTAATAAAGATAAGATTATAGGTTATTTAAAGGATAAATTAGGAAGTTATAAGGATATAAAAAATGTTGTACTAGGATGTACTCATTATCCATTAATTAAAAATGAAATAAGAGAAGTACTAGGTGATGTGACATTTTTTGATGGTAGTTTAGGTGTTGCGAAACATACTAAAGATGTATTAAAGGAAAAGGATTTATTAAGTAACAATACTGGCAATATTATTTTTATAGATTCAAATAATAATAAAGAAAAAGAAAGACTATTTTATGAATTGTTAAAATAGTCTTTTATTTTTGCAATATATCTAATATATGTCTACCTGCTCCTAATAATTCAGGTCTTTCACAAATACTAAGATGATAATCTAAGTATAAGTTAAATTCTTCATCTGTCATTTTATTAATAGTCTTTTTTATATATTCAGTTGGTCCATCTTGAGATATAATCTTAACTCTTTTTAAATTACATTTATCTTTTAAAAAGTTTATATCTTCTAATCTAACAAATGAATATAGATCTGTTTCTTTAGGAGTTATTTTGTAGTCTTCATTTATTAAATTATTATCTATAGATTCTTTTATATTATTATCAATAAATCCATGCGTAATAACTGCATATTCATTCATACAGTAACTTATGAAAATATATCCATTATCTTTGGTTATTCTTTTTGCTTCTTCTAAAGCTTTAATTTTTTCATTCATTGTTATCAAATGATACATAGGACCAAATAGTATAGTAATATCATATGTATTATCATTTATCTTTTTTAAATTAGTTGCGTTTCCCTGTATGCATCTAATATTCTTTTTTTCTATTTCTCTTAAATTAGATTTACAAAGTTCTACTGCGAATACATCATATCCTTCGTTTTTTAGAGTTTTAGAATATCTACCTGTACCTGCTCCTATATCTATTACTTTATCATTCTTTTTTATATAATCATTTATATATTTCATCGCAGTTAGATATTCTATTTGTCCATGTTTTGTATCAAGCCTTTTTTCTTCATTAAATTTATTATAATAAATTTTTAAATTTTCTTCATTCATAAACATCACAAAGTTATTATACAATAATAATATGAATAGTAAAATAGAAGAAAGATTAAAAGAAATAAAAATAGAAAACTTTATTTGGTTAATATATCTAGGAATAATTGGGCTTAGTTATTATTCAAATTATTTAGAAAAAGACTATTTTATAAATAATAATACTAAATCAAAAGAAAAGTATAGGGAAGTATTAATAATAATCTTTTCTATTCTTCTTATTATATATATCTATTTTTTTTATGATTCATTTTCTAGTTTTAAAGATATTAATAAATATAATAAAGATAAACAAAATAAGATTATTTTATCTTCTTTAGCGTCTTTTCTAATACTACTTAGTGGGGTAATATTTCTTTATCTAGCGTATGTAGATCGGGATTTAGATGTAGAAATTGCGTTTAATTAGTTATATTTATTTTTAGTTGCTTGAATTTAAATAAAGAGTATGTTATAATCTAGGCATAAACTGTGATTGGAAAGTAGTAGTATAATAAGTACTTAATAGAGAGTTAGAATGGTGGAATCTAACAAGCAACATTATATGAATTCACTCCATAAGTTCTATAATTAAAGTTATAGCGTGTAATTTGCGTTAAAAATAAGAGAGTATAGTAAATCTATAAAGTAAGGTGGTACCACGGTAATGCGTCCTTACATTTATAGATTTTTTCTTTTGAAAGGAAGGATAATATGAAAGAGAAGATTGCTAAATTACAAAAAGAAATTGAAGAAAAATTAAAAAGTACTAAAGATTTAGACCATTTAAATGAACTTAAAGCAAAATATTTAAGTAAAAAAGGTCCTGTTAGTGAACTAACTAGTGGTTTAAAAGATATGTCTATTGAACAAAAGAAAGAATTTGGTAAATTAGTCACAGATTTTAGAAGTAGTGTTCTTGCGCAATTTGAAATGAAGAGAGAAAAATATGAAACTGAATTACTAAATAAAAAGTTAGAAAGTGAAAAGATAGATATTTCTATGCCAGGTATGGAAATAAAGAATGGCTCACCATGTATTGAAGAAAAAATATTAGAAGAAGCTGAAGATTTCTTTATTAGTTTAGGTTATGATGTTGTTGAAGGTCCAGAAATAGAACTTGATAAATATAACTTTGAAATGCTTAATTTACCTAAAGATCATCCTGCGAGAGACGCTCAAGATACATATTATTTAGAAGGAGAAAATATATTATTAAGAAGTCAAACTTCACCAGTTCAAGTAAGAGCAATGCTTGAAGGAAAAGGAGAAGAACCTATAAGAATAATATGTCCTGGTAAAGTATATAGAAGAGAAGATATAAATCCTACTCATGAACAAGAATTTGATCAAATAGAAGGATTAGTTATTGATAAGAATATTTCTTTAAGTGATTTAAAAGGTACAGTTGATGCATATGTTAAACATGTTTTTGGAGAAGACACTGAAACTAGATTTAGACCAAGTTATTATCCTTTTACTGAACCATCAGTAGAAATAGATATGAGCTGTATATATTGCGATGGATCTGGTTGTAATATGTGTAAACCAAAAGGATGGATAACAATATGTGGTGCGGGTATGGTTCATCCAAATGTTCTTAGAATGTGTGGATATGATCCAGATAAGTGGCAAGGATTTGCATTTGGTTTTGGAGCACTAAGACTTGCAATGCTTAAATATAATATGGATGATATGAGAATAATTCATGAAAATGATTTAAGAGAAACAGAAAATTTTGATAGAGAAGAGGTGAAGTAATATGATAAGTATGAACTGGGTTAAAGATTATATAGATATAAAAGATGAAAATCTAGAAGAATTAGCAGATAAAGTTACTAAAGCAGGTATAAATGTTGAACATGTTATTAAAACTGGTATTGATAATGTAGTTATTGGTGAAGTTAAGGAATGTATTGATCATCCAGATTCAGATCATTTACATGTTTGCCAAGTAGATGTAGGGGTAGATACTAGACAAATAGTATGCGGCGCACCTAATGTTAAAGCAGGGCTTAAAGTTATAGTTGCGTTACCAGGTGCTAAATTACCTGCTATAGAAATTAAAAAAGGTTCTATTAGAGGAGAAGAATCTAATGGTATGATATGTGCACTATGTGAACTAGGTTTAGAAGAAGACAATGAAGAGAATTATAAAAAAGGAATTCATGAACTACCAAAAGATGCACCTGTTGGAATGGATGCATTTGAATATTTAGGAGTATCAGATACTTTATATGATTTAGATGTGCATAAACATAAAAATAATGACTGCAGATATCATATTGGTTTTGCTTATGAAGTAGGTACTATTTTAGGTAAAAAAGTAAAATTACCAAAAGCAGATTATACTGAAATTAAAGAAAGTATTAACGATCAATTTAAATTAACAGTAGATACTGATAAATGTACTTATTATAAAGCTAAAATGGTTACTGATTTAGTAATAGGTGATTCACCAGAATTTATTAAAAACAGATTAATAAGTGCAGGTATGAGACCAATTAATAACATAGTAGATATCTCTAATTATGTTATGCTTGAATATGGTCAACCACTTCATTTCTTTGATAAAGATAAATTGGGAGATGAAATAGTTGTTATACAAGCAAAAGATGATGAAAAAATAACTACTCTTGATGAACAAGAAAGAGTATTAACTAGCGAAGATATTGTTATTACTGATGGAAGTAAAGCAGTATGCATCGCTGGTATTATGGGTGGACTAAATACTGATGTAGATGAAAATACTAAAACTGTATTAATAGAAAGCGCTATATTTAACGCAACTAATATAAGAAAAACTGCTAGAAGATTAAATCTAAGAAGTGAAGCATCTCTTCGTTATGAAAAAGGTCTAAATTTTGAATATACAGATGCTGCACTTGATAGAGCATGTTACCTTTTAGAAAAGTATGCATCTGGTAAAGTATTAAGTGGTAAAGCAGAATATGATAACGAAGATAAAAAACTAAAGAAAATAGAATTTACTACCGAAAGAATTAATTCTTTATTAGGCATAGAATTAACTGATAAAGACATAGAAACAGAACTTAAGAAACTAGACTTTGAATATGAAATAAAGAATGGTAATTTTATTACTACTATACCTAGAAGAAGACTTGATATAGAAGAAAATGTAAATGATATAGCTGAAGAAATAGGTAGACTATATGGATATCATAATCTTAAAAACACTATGCCAATTCTTCCTACTAGAGAAGGTAAATTTGAACATAGTTTTGGATTTAAGAAAACAGTTAGTAAGAGAATGAGAACATTAGGTCTTAATGAAACTAGAACATATTCATTAGTAGATGAAAAGACTGCAGATATGTTCTATAAAGATAGAGACTTAGTATTAGTACCTAATCCTATGAGTTCAGATAGAAGTGCACTTAGAAAGACTATGATTCCATCTATGCTTGATGTTGTTAAATATAATAAAACTAGAGGTCTTAAAGACATTAATATATATGAAACTAGTAAAGTATTCTATGGAGACTATCAAGAAGAAAATCATTTAGCAGTCGCACTATATGGAAACTATATTTCTAATTTATGGCAAGGAAAAGTAGTTAAAAATGATTTTTATGTATTAAAGGGAATAGTTACTAATTTACTTGATTATCTTGGTTTAAAAAATAGATATGGTTTTGTAGAAAGCACTGAAGAAAACTTACATCCAGGAATAAGTGCAGATATATATTTAGATAAGAAAAAAGTAGGTTTCTTTGGTAGAATTCATCCAAAGATTAATAAAGATGAAATATATGTATTAGAAGTTTCTATAGATGAATTAGATGTTAAAACAAAACCAATTAAATTTAAAACAGCATCTAAATTACCTTATATTAAAAAAGATTTAGCGTTTATTATGCCAAAATCAATGAAAAATGAAGAAGTAATTAAGGTTATTAAACATGCAGGTGGTAGATTACTAACAGATACATCAGTATTTGATTTATATGAAGGTATTAATATTGGTGTAAATAATAAATCAATTGCGTATTCATTAACATTTGAAGATCCATCTAGAACATTAACTGATGAAGAAGTAATGGAAGTATTTAATAATATTATTAAAGAAGTAGAAACTAAACTAAGTATTAAACTTAGAACAATATAAAAAAGGATTAATGAAAAAAGGATTAATGAAATAATCCTTTTTTTTGACTATCTATAAAATATCTTCTTATATATTCATCATCTATATTTTCCAAATCGTATAATAGTTTTCTATTTTCTTCAGTATCTAGTTTCCTAGGTATATTTTTTCTACCTAAATAATCTAATGTAAAATAGTTAAATAAATAATTATCAATATTATCTATTTTTAAGCAGTGCTTTTTATATTCTTTTATTCTATCATTATCCACATCCATAGGTAGACCATTTACTTCATAATCATCAACATTTCTTAGTTTAATAGAGCCATTACTTCTAATACCAAAGTTTTCAACATTAAAATCTCCTATATAAATACCTTTACTATTTAGTTCTTCTATTCTTTCTCTTAATTTTTTTAATAAATCTAATTTCATTTTATTTGTAGTTATACTTTTATCATCTAAACTTTTTCTTATATCAATAAACATACTATACGCAATAAATTCGTCATTGTCATAGTATAAATCAATAGGTTTTTCATTATCGTTTAAGACATCAGTTTGATTTAATATTAATAACTTTCTTTCTTTATTCTTTAATATATCATCTTCTAGATTTTTAAATCTTTTTATAAAGACATATCTATCATCTTCTTTATATGAATATATTATATAATTATCTTTTTCTTTAATAATTTTAATAATCTTAGTTTCATCAAATTGATACTTTTTCATAAAAAGTCCTTCTTTCAACTTTATTATATAGTATAGATATTATTAGGTCAAATATGGTATAATTTGTTAATTTAAATTTGAAGTGCAACAAACTTCATTGAAAAAGACACGTGAATA
>CAZJSD010000054.1:0-7084 GCA_964548815.1 uncultured Muribaculaceae bacterium | reverse complement strand
GTAAATACCAACTCTCCATTTTGACATTTCTTAACAGCTCCTTCATTTTCTAAGTATGTTACTAGTTCTTTATATTCATTACTATATTTAAAACGAATATCTACATTACCATCAGCATTTATATAAATAACATCAATTAATTCTTTTATAACTTCTCTAGTTAACTTTTTGATTTTTTTATTTCTTCTATAATGATTTATCCAATAATCATTTCTTTTAATCATTTTTATATTATCTCTATATGTTTTAGTTATTAATTCTAACTTTTCTTCAACTAATTTAATATCTTCTTCAATAAGTTTAGATTGATTTATAAACTCTTCTTTATCTATATTATTGAATTTCCAATCCTCATATAGTTGAATTTTTTTATTTTTTAGATTATTAATCTTAAGTTCAGCAATTCTAGTATTGTTTTTATATTCACTTTCAACTGTTTCTTTATTATTCTTAAAAAACAATCTTTTTAAACTTCTTTCTAATTCAATTACTAGCTTTACTTGTAATTGTACTGATTCTAAAACAATATCATTTAAATCTTCGGTTTTAATTTTGTGTGAACTACAAGAAGTTTTACTTATATATAAATATGTATTACAAAAATAGTTTGATAGCTGGCGATTTCCTCTTTTATCTTCTTGCTTATACATTGCTCTACCACAATCAGCACATTTTAAAACACCATTATATATTGAATAGGTTCTTTCTCCAGTATTTGATAATCTTTTAGCATTAACTTTTATTAATCCTTGTATCTTATCAAAATCAGATTTAGTTATAATAGGTTCATGTGTATTTTCAAATCTTACCCAGTCTTCTTTTGCGACATTTATTACTTTATGATTTTTAAAACTTTCTCTTTTTGTTTTTAATTGAGTTAAGTTACCTATATATATTTCACTTGTTAACATTCTTCCTATTGTAGAAGTTGACCATTTGTACTTAATTGTTTCCTCTAGTGGATCTAAAGATAATTTATATTTTTTTCTTCGTTGTATTTCTTTCCTACATAAAATGTTATGGTCATTTAGATATTTTGTTATTTTAACCCTTCCATCACCTTTTAATGCCATATTAAATATTAATTTAACAATTCCAACTTCATCTGGATCAATGACAAGATGATGTTTATCATTTTCATCGAATGTATAACCATAAGGAGAAGTACCTGCTACATATTTACCATTACTAGCCATAGTATAATAAGCAGATGAAACTTTTTTAGATATATCTCTAGCATAACTTTCATTAATTAAGTTCTTAATTGGAACCATCAAATCATTTATAGATTCTGGTCTTTTAAAAGAATCAACATTATCATTAATAGCTATAATCCTTATATTATATATAGGAAATATTTCTTCAATGTATTTACCTACTTCTAAGCTGTTTCTTCCTAATCTAGATAAATCTTTTACAATAATAGTATTAATTCTTCCATCAGATATATCTTTCATCATTTCTTGAAATCCAGGTCTATCAAATGTAGTACCTGTATATCCATCATCAACATAATAATCTACTATTATCATATTATTTTCTTTTGATATAAAACTATTAATCATTTCTTTTTGATTTGTAATAGTATTAGATTCTTTATCTTCATTATCATCAAAAGATCTTCTTGTATAAATACCTACTAACCAATTAGCAACAGTAGAATTTTTACTTAGCTTTTTATTACCTCTACCAGCCATAGATATTCTCCTTCCACTATAAAGATGATAATTAATATTTAAAAAAGTACTAAGGTGCAAAATTATCTATATAAATTTTTAAGTACATTAGTTAAACATTCATCAGCTGTCTTATCTGTATCTGAAAAACCAATTCTTACTAATTTTCCATTATGTTTAAATACATAAGGATTTTTTACTGTATTTAAAAAATCAAGTATTCTATCATTACTTGATTTTCTCTTGTTTACTTTAATATCTGTAATTTCATCAACTTCATTGATATTTATTTCGGATAGTGGGATATTTTCATACTTCTTTAACTTTTCTTTCAATTTATCTATCTTCATAGAATCACCTACTCAATAGTTTTATATTCACCATCTATATACATTACTTCTTTAAGATGAATATCAAATCTTCTATAATCTTTTATTTGTTTAGTTTTCATAAAAAAATCAGTTAACTCTTTTGTAACTGATTTCTTGCTTTCACCACCAACAATCATTGTTGTAATATGTCCATCATTATCTATAATTGCTCTATATGTCTTTTTCTTCATCTTGCTCTCTCCTTTTTAAATCTTCTTCCATTTCTCGATCAGCCCATGAAGCTACTTTGCAAGAACATATTGTAAATAATCCCATTAATACTAAAAATACTATTCCTAAAATTTTACCTAACATAAATATTTTCCTTTCTTACAACAATTAACTTTTTCCAAATAAAAAAATCACCGAAGTGATTTTATTTATATACTGCTATATCAAGAGCAAGTGCAAATTTTACTACTGAGCTTTCTTTTATGTGTTCAACCATATCAGGTCCACATCTAAACATTTTTTCAAATTGTTTGATTTTTATTCCATGAATAAAGTGATCTTTAAAAAATCTTTGTTCATAAGCTGACATATCTTCAATAATATAATTAATTTCTTTCAATTTTTGAGCGTACTCTCTCTCATATTCGTCTTTCTTTTCTACATAAGATTCAAAAGGAGCTTTTGTGACGCCTGAAGATTGAACTTTAATATCAAACAATTTTAATGCAAGAGATGGAGGCAGGACATTTCTATATTTAAATTTTATCATGTTTAAATCACCGATGTATTCTTCTACCCTTTCTCTTGTTTTTACATAGTCGAACATATCTAGTTCTTTCAAACTCAATAATTTCATATGCATCCCCCACTAAATTAAAAAGAAGAGAAATAATGGCAATTTAATAAAAGCTACTACTTCTCTTCTATTTTTAATTCTTGACTTTGATTTTAGGGGTGAGAAAATCTCTATGGATTTTTTTGACGATGATAAATATATCAATCTATTATATATAATTAGTTCCATAAAGACCACTTCCAATCCCATCAAACCATCAACATATAAATTGGTTACTATTATATATGTTTATTGGAAAAAGTCAATATTAATAAAAAAAATGAAATAATTTGCATCTCTACATAATTATTTCATTTTACTATATTTTATCATACTCAGATAGGAAAACAAGTGGTGAATTATATAGGTGTTTAGGGGGTGGAATTTTTGATTCAATCCCTTATTTTACAACGGTTTATTATATTTTTTTCATTATTATTATCTATAAATTTTTTTACATTTTCAAAATATTTTTTTGCTTCTTCTTGGTTATAAAACACTTTATACATTAAAGAATCAGCAATATAATCTTTATTTTTAATATTAACATATACTTCAAATACTTTTCTATCTAAACAAGAATCTAACATAACTTCAATAAATCCATCTAAAAATTCAATTTGATAATCATCCAAACAAGACTTCTCATCAGATATTGTATCCTCATTAACATATTGATATTCCTTTAACTCATCAATAATTGTATTTAAATCCATATCTAACACCTCATTCACAATGTATATAGTATTATAACAACTTTTTATTAATGGTCAATATAATTAATCATTAATATTATTATATATTCATTTATCATTTTTTATTACTAGTTTTAATATTTAGTTTTCATTAATAATTCAAAAGCTTGATCATTGTATTCTGGTTTAAAGAAAAACACAATACACCCAATTGCTTTCATAGATTTTAATGGTTCGCAATAAAAAACTTTTTTAATATGTACATCTTTAACTATTTCTAAATTAGAAGATCTCATACCACCAAAATGTTCATTATTTGCTAACTCTCTTAAATATTCAGATAAATCATAATTGATATAATCTTTTACTTTTTTTCCATAAGCATAAACAATTTTCTCTGTATTTGTTATAATACATTCTATTTTATTTTGTTTTAGATATTCTTCAAAATTGACCTGAACATCTCTATAATCAGCAATATCTAGTTTCCTCACAAATACTGAAATGAATTGTCTTGCATCTTTTTTTAATAAAGTGTGCATAATGACAATTGATCCTCCTTTCATTTTTGTAATCACGATACTGCCTTTGATTACATTTTTAATTATATCACATTTTTACCAAATGACCCATAGAATTGCGAATAAAAGCAAATTTAATGGGAAAATTATATTGGTGATTAATTATGATAAAAAATAATATAAAGTATTGTAGAGAAGAATTAGAAATGACTCAACAAGAATTAGGATATATTTTTGGTGTATCTGGTTCTACAGTAGCCGGATGGGAAAATGACCATGATACTATGCCACTAACTAAACTTGTAAGATTTTCTAATATGTATAAATATTCATTAGATTTTATTGTTGGTTTATCAAGGACAAATAATTATAAAGAAGTTAAGATTGATAAAAGGAAAATTGGTTCAAATTTAAAAATAATTAGAGATAAGTTAAAATTATCTCAACAGCAAATAGCAGATGAATGTATGATTTCACAAACGACATACAGCAATTATGAAACAGGATTATATTTGATCAATACACTTACATTATACACTATTTGTTTAAAACATAATTTATCATTTTATGATGTAATAAAATAAAAGAAACTTTAAAATTAAGTTTCTTATTTTTTGTTATAATATTCCCAGTGATATCCATATGCAGATTTTGTGATTCCATTACAACATCTATTAATCATTCTAGTATCACCGTTACACCATTTAGCTGCTTCTTTACAATTATCAAAAATTATATTTTTATCAGTATTTATAATTTTACTTTTAACTGTTTTCCTTCTTCTTTGACTTTCATCAACATAAGCCCAATGATACCCATATGCAGTTTTATTGCTATTGTTTAAACAACCACATAATGTTGCTTTATTACCATTGCATGACTTAGCAGCTTCAGTTAGACTATCATATATAATTCCTGTGTCTAAATTTATTACTTTGACTTTATTAATTTCATTAATACGAGATACAGCACATTTAGGACATCCACTATATCCTCCATTTATTTCCCTTGTTCTATGATTAGGAGTTGATTGCCATTCATTACCACATTTATGACATTTCCACCATACTTTTTTTCCACTATTACAAAAAACGTTTTCTGGTAATAATTCTCCATTCTTTGTTGGATGCCACTCTTTAGCAATATCGGGATATTTAAAAGCTAAACTATCATTTTTTAAGTTTCTCCTATATAAACTCATTATATATGGAATATCGGACATTACATCAATTTTTAAGTCCTTCATTCCTAAATAATTCAATAGTTTACCAATTGCTGATTCCAAATCAGATATATCTCCATCTTTGATCTTAATCAAATTAGCATAATCAGTTTCTTTTAATCTACTATCTCTTAACCTAAACAATTCTATTTCTAATCTTTTACAATTAGCATCTTTCTTATTATCCTTCGATAAAGATTGTTTTGTATTATGCCATCTATAACCATCATATTCTATTCCAATTTTTTTAGAAGGAATAAAAATATCTAGTTCAAAACCGTTTGATAAATCACGATTAACAGTGTCTTTAAAAAATGTACTTATATAGTAATATAAAGCTTGTTCTGGAAAAGAAGTTGAAGATTTAGAACAATTTGGACATCCATATCCTCTTGTTGTTCTCTTTGATATTTCAACTTGCCACTCATATTTACACCAAGCACATTTCCACCACACTTTTTTATTACTACCATATGATATTTTATCAGGTGTCAATTTTCCATTTTTTGTTGGATGCCATTCAGTAGCTACATGTGGATATAATTTTAAAATATTATTATTCCTTGCACTTGTTAAAGAATGTGTATGAGATGCTTGTACTTTTTTACATTTAGGACATCCTCTTTTTAATGTGCCTGCCCTATTTGCAACCGTTGTTTGCCATTCATTACCACATTTATGGCATTTCCACCAAACTCTTTGATTAGAGCCAGAGCGAATAATTTTAATATCAAAATTTTGATTTTTATTATAATCATAATCTTTCATTAATTCTTTATTTTCAATTAATAGACTTTTCATAATTGTCACCTACTTTTAAAATAGTTTTTATTCATAAACAACTATTCTATCTTCGACATCAACCAATGATTCGTTATATACTCTAAAATTTAATATTATCGGGATATGTCAGTGAATAAATACGAACTTGGTTATCTATAATTTCAATTGCATATTCTAAGCTATATAATTTAAAAACAACTCTATTATTCTTAGCTAATATATTTTTAACTCTTTCAATATTCATATCATCACCACTCTTATCTACCATTATACCACAAAAAAACAATGTTAAGAAAATCATTGTTTTTTATAAATATAATTCCATCATCAACAAATAATAATTGATTTTTTCTCTATCAGGAACAATGCCTAATTCATTATAAAATTGTTGAATATAATCTTCACCATAATTACGTCTAATTGATTTTTCACATATTGCTAAATCAAACCACTTATCAGCAATACCGCATTCACCAACATCTATAAAGCCAGTAAATTCATTTCCTGATGCAAAAATATTTGGTAAACTAGTATCTCCATGAGAAAAGCAATATTCATCATCAAATTTATTATCTTTTAAAAATTGAATAATATTTTCTAAACTACCAAATCGTTTTAAAGTCGCTTCCTTTATATCCTCTAAATGAATTAGATTGTTTTTTACATTATTTTCAACTAACGATAACTTATAATCAATTGAAACATTAAAAGGACAATTTTCAATGTCTACTTTATTTATTTGCTTAAATGCCTCAGCAATTACTTTAATACCTGTTTTTGGATTATTTAAATAATATTCTGAGCATACCATTTCACCATCAATAGATTCTGTAATCAAATATTCTGTATCATCTGTATAGTCATATAGGACAATTCTAGGAACATTTAGCTTACCATCAAGCCATTTAAGTTTTTCATATTCTGATGTAAGGTTTCCTTTTGTTGAAATTTTAATAAAATATATTTTATCAACTTTTTCAATTTTAAAAACTTGTGAATCAGAACAACCAATACTAATTTCTTCTAATT
>CAZJSD010000053.1:0-7091 GCA_964548815.1 uncultured Muribaculaceae bacterium | reverse complement strand
TATTCACGTGTCTTTTTCAATGAAGTTTGTTGCACTTCAAATTTAAATTAACAAAAGACAAAAAAATTAACAATTAAGTAAATTTGTAGTATAATAGTTAACTTTAGAAGGTGATAAAATGACAACAAAAGAATTAAGGGTTAACTATTTTTTGCCTATTGTTATAGGAATTATTATTAGTATTGTATTTGATGGATTATTAATTTGTTATTTATATAATAGCAATATTTTAAATAATAAAAAGATTCATCTTAATGAATTAATTAATAGTAATGTAAATAAATATGATAAAAAAACATATTTAAAAGTAAAATCTATATCTCCAAAAATAGCTTCTAAAGATAAGGATAATGGATATTACATAGTATCAGATGGAAAGTATAATTATGTAGTATTAATGTCTGATAAAAAAGTAAATGAATTAATAGAAAAAGACTTGGAAAATAATCCTGTTGAGATTAATGGTATATCAAAAGAAATGACTAATAAACTAAAAGACATAGTTATTTCTAAATATAATTCAACGAGAGGTGAAAAGATATCATTAAAAGAATATTATAGTTATTTTGGGGATGTTTATCTAGATCAAACGTTGGCATTTGGACGTTAAGATAAGTAAAATAATAAGATAGTTTTAATAAACTATCTATTTTTATGATATAATTGTTTTTAGGTGAGGTAGTAGTATGAAAAAAAAGATAATTATTATAGTATGCGCTTTAATATTGGCGGGAGTTTTAAATAGTATCATTTATAGGTTAGATATAAAACAAAAGAGTACAGATGCGTATAAATTTAAGACAGAATATGAAAGTCTAAATGGTAAAGATAATGGTAATGGAAAAGAATATAGAACTCTTAATATTTCTAAAAATAATAGAATAAAATATAGTACAGCAAAAGAAATAGTTAAGAAAATGGATAATAAAGAAACATTTGTAGTTTATTTTGGATTTGCTAGATGCCCATGGTGTAGAAGTATGGTGGAAAACCTTCTTGAATTATCAGATAAAAATGAAACTGATATTTATTATGTTGATGTATTTGATATTAGAGATATTAAAGAAGTAAAAGATGGTGAAGTAATTGAAACTAGAAAGGGAGATAAATACTATCTAGAATTATTAGATAAAATGAAGGATGTTCTTAGTGATTATGCTTTAACTGATGAAAACGGAAAAGAATATGAAACTAATGAAAAAAGAATTTACGCTCCTAATGTAGTTGCGGTAGTAAATGGTAAACCAGAAAAACTAACAGAGGGTATTAGTGAAGATTTAAAAGACCCTTATGGAAAAATAACAGATAAAATGAAAAAGGATTCTATTGAAGCCTTAAAATGTATATTTAAATGTTTAAAAGAAGCAGGAGTTTGTACAAAACCAAGTTCTTGTTAAGGAGGATATATGGAATTAAGTAATATTTTAAAGAATGTAGATGCAAAACATAAAGATGATATTGATATTACAGGTATTTCAATTAATTCAAAAAATATAGAAGAAGGCAATATGTTTATTGCGATAAATGGATTTGAGCAAGATGGACATAAATATATTAGTAATGCTATTTCTGTAGGAGCAAAGAGTATTCTAATTGATGAAGATAGATTTAATGAATTTAAAGATGTTGATGCAGAAATAGTAACAGTTAGAAGTACAAGAGCAGTTGTTTCATTACTTGCGTGTAATTTTTATAATCATCCAACAAAAGAGTTTAAATTAATAGGTGTAACTGGTACTAAAGGAAAAACTACTACTACATTTATGATTAAGAAAATACTAGAAGAAGCAGGTTATAAAGTAGGTTTAGTAGGTACAGTTGCGAATTATATAGGTAATGAAAAATTAGAAGATTCAGATAGAACAACACCTGAACCAATTAAGTTACAGGCATTATTTAGAAAAATGGCAGATGCTAAATGTGACTATGTAGTTATTGAAGTATCATCTCAAAGTTTAAAATTAGGTAGAGTAGATGGAAGTCAATTTGATGTTGGTTTATTTACTAATTTATCAGAAGATCATATATCACCTAATGAACATCCAACAATGGAAGATTATTTTCTATCAAAGGCAAAACTATTTGATATGGTTAAAACAGGTTTTGTTAATATAGATGATCCTAAGGGAGAAGAACTAGTTAGTATTAAACCAGAATGTAATTTTAAATCATATAGCGTTAATAATAAATCTGATAAAAAAGCAACTAATATAAATATTAATAATGTTGAAACAAAGTTTAATACAGTTATTAATGGAAAGAAAGAATTAGTAGAAATAAATATACCTGGTAATTTTACTGTGTATAATGCATTAGGTGCTATTTCTATTTGTGAACACTATGGAATAAAAACAAAGGATATATTATCTGCTTTAAAAAAGGTATCTGTACCAGGTAGATCAGAATTAGTTCCAAATAAACTAGGACTTGCTTTAATGATAGATTATGCTCATTCAGAAGAGAGTTTAGCAAATATTCTTAATGCAGTTAAATCATACACTAAAGGAAGAGTAATATCAGTATTTGGTTGTGGTGGCGATAGAGATTCTAGAAAAAGGCCTAAGATGGGTGAAGTTTCAGGAAGACTTGCGGATTATACAATAGTAACTTCTGATAATCCTAGAACTGAAGATCCAGAGTTAATTGTTAAAGATATTGAAGAAGGAATTAGTAAAGTAACAGATAAATATGAAGTAATAGTAGATAGAACAGAAGCTATTAAAAAAGCAATTGAAATGGCTAATAAAGATGATTTAGTTGTGTTCGCAGGAAAAGGACATGAAACATATCAAGAAATAAATCATATTAAACATCCTTATGATGAAAGAATAATAATAAAAGAAATTATAGATAAAATGTAAGTTAAGTATATACTTAACTTATTTTAGTAGGAGTAGTTATGAATGAATTTAAAGTATTTTATAAAGATAACAAAGAATTATTAGAAAACATAATAAAAAAATATAATAATGAATTATTAAAAGAAGATAATGATATTATAAAAGATAATTTGAAACAATTTGTGAAATTAAATAGTGGTGGAAAAAGGATAAGAGGTATTCTTATTATGCTTGGATATTATTTAAATAATGATGATATTATTTATTCAATGCCACTAGCGTCTGCATATGAGTTTTTTCAAACTTCAATACTTATTCATGATGATATTATAGATAACGATAATATTAGAAGAGGAGAAAAAACTATACCTTTTTATAATCAAGAAAAATATAAAATAGATGATACAAATACATATAATTCTATTGGTTTATGTATAGGTGATTTAGGGCTATTCTATGGAAATAAAATAATATCTGATAATTATGAAGGTAAAGATTTAAATAATGTTTTAACTTTATATAATAAAACTGTTATAGATACTATAAGAGGAGAAATATTAGATGTTGTTATTCCATTTAAAGAAAAGAATAATTTTAAAATAAAGAATTTAGAAGAAGAAATAATGAATATTTATTCTCTTAAAACATCATATTATACAATTGTGGGTCCATTATCATTAGGTATGAAATTATCAGGATTTAGTGATGATGAAATAAATAAAATTGAAGATTTTTCTCATAACTTAGGAGTAGCATTTCAAATAAATGATGACTTAATAGGAGTATATAAGGATGATACTGGTAAAGTAATTGGATCAGATATAGAAGAATTTAAACAAACAATATTATATTCTTATACAAAGAATACTAAATATTATGATGAATTAATGAAGTATTATGGTAAAATACTTACACCTGATTCATTAAACAAAGTTAGAGATATATTTGACGAATCTGGCGCAAAAGAATACGCAATTAATTTAAAGAATAAGTTATATAATGATTCAAGAAATATACTTGATACTATTGATTTTATAGATAATGATAAAAAAGATATTTTATATGGATTAGTAGATTATTTAGAAGAAGTAGGGATGTAAATGAAAGAACATATAGTTAATGAAGAAATGATTCTTATTGATTATTTAAGAAAAGAATTTACAAAATTATCTAAAAATAATATTAAATCACTTTTAAGTAAAGAAATGGTAACAGTTAATAATTCTGTTCAAACTAGATATGATTATATAGTTAAAAAAGGTGATAAGGTTGTTATTAGAGATACTAAAATAAAAGTAAAAAGATATCAAAAAGATATAAATATTATTTATGAAGATGATGATATTTTAGTAATAAATAAACCAGCAGGTTTACTTACTATCGCAACTAATAAAGAAAAAGAATTTACTTTATATCATTTTGTATCAGATTATGTTAAAAATAAGAATAAGAATAACAAGATATTTATAATTCATAGATTAGATAAAGAGACAAGTGGAATAGTTATTTTTGGCAAGAATCAAAAGACTAAGAATTTATTTCAAAATAATTGGGAAAAGAATATTATAAATAGATGTTATTATGCAGTAGTAGAAGGTATTTTAGATAATAAAGAAGGCACAATTAAATCATATTTGACTGAGAATAGTGAATATATTGTTTATAGTACTACAAAAGAAAAAGGTAAATTAGCGATAACTGATTATAAAGTACTAAAAGAAAATAAGAGATATTCTTTACTAGATATTAATATTAAAACAGGTAGAAAAAATCAAATAAGAGTACATATGAAAGAAAATGGCAATGTTATAGTAGGAGATAAAAAATATGGTTCTAATATAAATATAATAAATAGAATGGCTTTGCATGCTTATAAGTTAGAATATATAGATCCAAGAAATAATAAGAAAGTATGTTTTAAAACTAATATGCCTACTAGTTTTAATAAATTAATAAAAATATAAAATAATTTTGATTTCTTAGTTGACAAATAAATTCAGTAATGATAGAATTTATATTGTCAACGAGGAATGCTTGATTAGCTCAGTTGGTAGAGCATCCGGCTGTTAACCGGCAGGTCGTAGGTCCGAGTCCTACATCAAGCGCCAGTTTGATATCTAGAGAACTAATTGTTCTCTTTTTTCTTGCACTTAGCGGCCTGCCAGTCAGCCGAATGCATATTATATGTAAATATAAGCATTTCTCGTTGACTTTATAAGGCCTTTGTGTTAATATAGACTTGTCAAAAACGAAGAAAAGGACGAGTAATAAGATGATTCATATAAGAGAGTCCTAGATGGTGAGAATGGATTATGATAGTTTTATGAAAGAACACCTTGGAGTTTATTAATTGAACAGAGTAAATTAATACGTTAACCTGCGTTAATGGAAGAGGCCATAGAAATATGGTGAATTTGGGTGGTACCACGGATTTAACAGTTATTCGTCCCTTTTGGGATAATAACTGTTTTTTTATATTAAAGGAGGAAAGATTATGAAAGCAAACATTTATAGAACTCATACTTGTAATGAGTTAACAGTGGATGATTTAGGTAAAGAAGTAACACTTTCTGGTTTTGTTGGATCTATAAGAGACCATGGTGGTGTATTATTTGTTGACCTAAGAGATGGTGAAGGAGTAACACAAGTAGTTGTTCATGATGAAAATTTATTAAAAGGAGTTTCTAAAGAATCAGTAATCACTGTAACAGGTAAAGTTATTAAAAGAGATGAAGAAACAATTAATGAAAAGATTAAAACAGGTTTAATAGAAGTAGAATCTAATACATTAGAAGTTTTATCTCACGCAAAGAACTTACCATTTGAAATAGAAACTAGTAAAGAAGTTAAAGAAGAAACTAGATTAAAATATAGATATATTGATTTAAGAAATTCTAAAGTATCTAAAAATATTAAATTAAGAAGTGATGTATTACATTTCTTAAGAAATAAAATGTATGATTTAGGATTTACTGAAGTACAAACTCCAATATTAACTGCATCTTCTCCAGAAGGAGCAAGAGACTTTGTTGTGCCATCAAGAATATTTAAAGGAAAGTTCTATGCTCTTCCACAAGCACCACAAATATATAAACAATTATTAATGGTTAGTGGTTTAAATAAATATTTTCAAATCGCACCTTGTTTTAGAGATGAAGATGCTAGAAAAGATAGAACATTAGAATTCTATCAATTAGACTTAGAAATGTCTTATCCAACTGAAGAAGATATTATAGAAGTTGGTGAAGAAATATTCTATGATGTATTTAGTAAATTTAGTAATAAGAAAGTTAGTCCACGTCCATTTAGACAAATAGCATATAAAGACGCAATGAATATGTATGGTACTGATAAACCTGATTTAAGAAACCCTTTAATTATTAAGGATGCATCAGAAGTATTATTACATACTACATTTAAACCATTCGCAAATAGTACTATTAAAGTAATAGTAGTAGATGATATTGGTACTAAACCAAATAGTTGGTTTAATGAAATAGTAGATTATGCTTCTTCTATTGGTATGCCAGGTATTGGATATATTACATTAATGGAAGATGGTTCTTTAAAAGGACCTATTGATAAATTCTTATCAGATGAAGAAAGAGAAAACTTAATTAAAGAATTTGATATGAAAACTAATTCAGTTATGTTCTTTATTGCAAATAGAAACTTAAAAGTTGCGCAAAAATTCGCAGGTCAAATAAGAGATGAATTAGGAAGAAAAATTGGTCTTATTGATGAAGATAGAATTGAATTATGTATTATTAAAGATTTCCCAATGTTTGAATATGATGAAAAAGAAAAGAAATGGGATTTCTGTCATAATCCATTCTCTAAACCATTTGACGAATATAAAGACTATGATAAATTTGAAGATAAAGAAGAAATACTTGCTCATCAATTTGACTTTGTAGGTAATGGATTTGAATTAACTTCAGGTGCGATTAGAAATACAGATTTAGATTTAATCACAAAAGGATTTATGACTGTAGGATATCCTGAAGAAGTAATTGAAAAGAGATTTAATTCAGTATTCACTGCATTTAAATATGGTGTTCCACCTCATGGAGGTATGGCTCCTGGAATAGATAGAATTCTTATGATTATTTTAGATGAACCAAATTTAAGAGAAGTACAAGCATTCCCAACTAATTCAACAGGACAAGATCAAATGATGGGGTCACCAAGCGTATTAGATTCTAAACAATTAGATGAATTAGGTTTAAAAATTGTAGAGGAGGATTAATA
>CAZJSD010000052.1:0-7617 GCA_964548815.1 uncultured Muribaculaceae bacterium | reverse complement strand
TTGTAGAACACTAGAAGAAGTTGGTACAATTTTTGGTGTAACAAGAGAAAGAATTCGTCAAATAGAAGCAAAAGCATTAAGAAAATTACGTCATCCATCTAGAAGTAAAAAGTTAAAGGATTATTTGGTGGACTAATATGAAAATATCAAATAGATTACAAGAGTTAAGTACTTTTATAAATCCAGAAGATAAGATGATTGATATTGGGTGTGATCATGCTTTATTAGATATATATCTTTGTGAGGAATATAAAGACATAAAGATAATTGCGTCTGATATTCATGAAGAAGCTCTTAAAAATGCATCTAATAATGTTACTAAGAATAAACTTAATGATAGAATTGAATTAAGATTAGGCGATGGCTTAACAGTTGTTAATAAAGATGAAATAGATACAATACTTATCTCTGGAATGGGATTTAATACTATTAAAAAAATACTTTCTAATAAAGAAAAAATGGAAGGAATTAAGAAGATAGTAGTACAATCCAATACAGATGTAGTTAAATTAAGAAAATTTGTTATTAAATTAGGATATAAGATAGTAAAAGAAAAATTAGTTAAAGATAATGATATTATTTATACTATTATTGAATTTAATAAAGGTGAAGAAAAATATACTTATGATGAAATATATTTTGGACCTAGAATATTAGAAAATAAAGATGAATTATTTTATGAATATTATTCAAAGAAATTATTAAAATATGAGAACCTATTATTACAAATACCAAAATATGAATTAAAGAGTAAATTACATCATAAATATCTAATTAAAATAATAAGAAGAGCACTTACTACTAAAGAAAAATCAATTGACGAAAAAGAAGAAAAGTAATATAATCTAATTAAGCAGTGATGATTAGGCTTGGAAACCTAGGAGCTATATATTAAAGAGTAGATTCTTTTGAATAAGTAGGGTGGAACCGCGGATAATATTCGTCCCTATAAATCAAAGGGATCTTTTTTTCATAAAGGAGGAAAAAATATGGAAAAGGTTACAATGGAAAAGATTAGTAATTTATGTAAGCAGTATGGTTTTATATTTCAAGGAAGTGAAATATATGATGGACTTGCTAATACATGGGATTATGGACCATTAGGTTCTAGATTAAAAAATAGTATAAAAGATGCTTGGAGAAAAAGATTTATTCAAGAAAATGATAATTCTTATGAATTAGATGCATCTATTTTAATGCATCCAAGAGTATGGGAAGCATCAGGACATGTTGGAGGATTCTCTGATCCTTTAATGGATTGTAAAGAATGTAAGACAAGACATAGAGCTGATAACCTTATAAATGATTTTGCAGGTGATTCTAGAGGAGATTCTATGTCTCATGAAGAAATGGTAAAATATATAAATGAAAATAAAGTACCATGTCCTAATTGTGGTAAGACAAACTTTACTGATATAAGAGAATTCAATTTAATGTTTGAAACTCATAGAGGTGTTATTAAAGATGATAAGTCTATTGTTTATTTAAGACCAGAGAATGCTCAAGGAGAATATGTTAATTTTACTAATGTACAAAGAACAATGAGAGCAAAAATTCCATTTGGTATAGGTCAAATAGGTAAAGCATTTAGAAATGAAATAACTCCAGGTAATTTTACTTTTAGAACAATAGAATTTGAACAAATGGAACATCAATTATTCTGTAAACCAGGAGAAGATCTAAAAATATACGAACATTATAAAGAATATGCTAAAAGATTCTTAATGGATTTAGGTTTACCTGAATCTAAATTAAGATTCCATGATCATGAAAAATTAGTATTCTATGCTAAAGCAGCTTGTGATATAGAGTATGAATATCCATTTGGATATGGAGAATTAAATGGTACTCATGATAGATCTGATTATGATTTATCTCAACATGAAAAATTCTCTGGTAAAGAACAAAAGTATTTAGATCCAGAAACTAATGAAAAATATATACCATATGTAGTAGAGTCTACAATTGGGTGTGATAGATTAGTATTAGCTGTTATTTGTGAAGCATATGAAGAAGAAACATTAGAAGATGGAAGTACTCGTGAAGTAATGCATTTTATTCCAGCATTAGCACCTTATAAATGTGCGATACTACCATTAATGAAAAAGAATCATAGTGAAAAAGCTAAAGAAATTTATAGAGAATTATCTAAATATTTTATGTGTACTTATGATGAATCAGGTAATATTGGTAAGAGATATAGAAGAGAAGATGTTATTGGTACACCATATTGTATAACTATTGATGATGATACATTAAATAATGGAACGGTTACTGTAAGAGATAGAGATACTATGGAACAAATTACTATAAAAGTAGATGAAATAAAAGATTATATAGATGAAAAAATAAAGTTTTAAAAAAAGGATTTTTAATAAATCCTTTTTTAATAAATCCTTTTTTAATAAATCCTTTTTTATATTTTATAATTTTTTAGTACTAATGCTTTTTCTTCATTATCAACTGTTGCATTAATTTTATTTAATTCATCAATATTATAATTTTCTTTTCTTTCTTCTAATAGTAAATAACTATATATAAGAGGCATATTCATTCTTTTCTTTTCAATATTTGCTTCTTTAGCGTTTCTTATTGCGACACTTCTTTTATATAACAAATATAATTGTTCAAGATTTTTATGATACTTTATTAAATAATCATATACATTAAATGTTGGTATAACTTCTGTTGAAATACCATATTTTACAGTATCACTATGAGTTTTATAATTTATCATTTTTGTTAGTATTTCTATATATTTAATTTCATCATTTGTAGTTACTACTCTTGGTACAAAGAATTTTGTTCCATTGATAGTATCATACATACCACATATTTGATTTCTTTTCTTGCTAATTTCTTTTGTGTTTTCTATTTCTTTCTTTTTATCTTTAGCGTATTTATATAATATGTTATTAGTATATTCTTCAAGTCCTTGTTTATCTGCTTTTGTTTCAAAATTTTCTCTATTAAAATATATTAAATCATTTTCTTCTAATAACTTAGTTTTTACTTCAAAATTATTCATTCTTTCTATTCCTTTCTATAAATAAAAAACGTCCCCTTCAAAACGTAATAATTATTATATATAATAAAAGTGTAAAGTCAAGAAAATCTGTAAAAAATATTTCATTTTAATGATTTTTATGATAGAATATAAATAGTTTAAATAAAGGAGAGATAAATAATGGGAGTATTTGATAAAATATTAGGTAAAGAAGAAGTAGGAGAAGTATCTTCAGAAGACGAATTCTATACATTAGATGTAGCTGAAGCTTATAAAGACAATAATAGTGAAGGAAATAAAATGATTCTATTAGAACCAAGAGCATATTCTGAAAGTCAACAAATAGCAGATCATTTAAAGAAAAGAAATACTGTTGTTGTTAATTTAAAGAGAGTAAC
This sequence comes from uncultured Muribaculaceae bacterium, assembly GCA_964548815.1. Lineage (GTDB taxonomy): Bacteria > Bacillota_I > Bacilli_A > RF39 > UBA660 > RUG13038. The sequence goes on along the minus strand of CAZJSD010000052.1, from coordinate 4,212 downwards.
TGCTGAACAAGCTAAAAGAATAGTAGATTTTTTAAGTGGAACTTTATATGCAATTGGTGGAGATTTACAAAAATTAGGATCAGGAATTTTTCTATGTACTCCAAAAAATATAAATGTTCAAGGTAAAATGACTGACGAAGAAGAAAAGAAAACTAAAACAAAAAATGATGATATTGATTTATAATGCTTGATAAAAAAGAATAATAGTGTTAATATATAACACTGTAGTTTGAGGGTGATAGGGTGAAAAAATTTAATTATTCCCCAAATGGCTATAATGTAGATGAAGTTAATCAATTTCTAGATGATGTGATAAAACAAGTTGAAAGGATTCTTGAATCTAATAAGAAAAAAGAAAAAGAGATAGAATCTTTAAAAAAACAAATAGCAGATTATAGTAAAATGAAAATTGATGAACAAACAATAATTAAAGCAAAGAAATTTGATGAACTTCAGGGAACGCTAAATGAAGCAATTAATGTTGCCAAGAATACTGGTGAACGTATGCGTATGGTTGCGAAACAAGAACGTAATCTAATATTACAAGAAGCTAAAAATAATGCTAATATTATTATTAATGATGCATTAAAGAAAAGTAGCGAACTACAGTATCAAGCAAATATGCTTAGAAGAAATATAATTAGTTTTAAAAGAAAACTAAAAGTCAATTTAGAAGAACAAATGAAATTAATTGATTCAATAGAAACATTTGATATAGATAATAAATGATAGAGACGGTTATTTATAAGTTTTATAGAGAGTTAGTGTTTGGTGGAAACTAATAAACAAGTAAATAATAGATCACTCTTGATATTCTTACTTGAATAATTAGGGTAAGACGTTAAATGCGTTAAATTATAAGTGCATAGAAATATCTATGAAGTAAGGTGGTACCACGGTAATTCGTCCTTACATCATAGGTATTTTTTATTTTGAAAGGAAGGATAAAATGATTTTATATATTATATTACTTATAGTGGGGTTTATATTATTAATAAAGGGAGCAGATATATTTGTAGATGGTGCGTCTAGTTTAGCAGAAAACTTTAAAGTACCTAAAATGGTAATTGCTTTAACTATAGTGGCATTTGGTACATCAGCTCCAGAACTTGCTGTAAGTATTCAAGCAATATTAAAAGGAAGTTCTGAAATGGTTATAGGTAACGTTGTAGGTAGTAATATTCTTAATATATTATTAATACTTGGGTTATCTAGTATATTTTCTCCAATGGGTGTTAAAGATGATACTGTTCATAAAGAAATCCCATTAACTATATTATTTTCAACTCTATTAATGGCAGTATGTTTTGATAATATGTTTGATCATACTTTAACTAATGTTATTAGTAGAACAGATGGTTTAGTAATTATATTATTCTTTGCAATATTTATATATTACTTAGTATCAGTAATGAAAAATAGAGATAAAGAAAAACCAACAAAACCAAAGTATAGTATTCTTATTTCAGCAGTGTTGTTAATACTTGGTTTAGTAGGTATAGTTGTAGGTAGTAACTTTGTTGTAGATAACGCTACTGGAATAGCAAAGATACTTGGTGTATCAGACAAATTAATTTCTTTAACTATAGTAGCGTTCGGTACATCTTTACCAGAACTTGTTACTAGTGTACAAGCTTCTAGAAAAGGTGAAAATGATATTGCGATTGGTAATATTATAGGTTCAAATATCTTTAATATAGGTATAGTTATCGGTATACCAGCCTTCTTTATAAATAGTGTAAAAGTAGGTGGATTTAATTATATAGATATGGCAACTATGATATTAAGTGCAGTTCTTTTATATTTATTAACTAGAAAAGAACATAAATTAAATAGAAAATCAGGAATTGTAATGCTATTGATATTTGCAATTTATTATACATATGTAATAGTAGGAGGTTTAGTATGATATTTAAAAAATTAGAAAATGAAATGCCTTATGAAATGAATCAAAGGGTAAGTAAAAATTGGAAAGAAAAGAAAATATTTGAAAAGTCTATAGAAAATAGATCTGAAGATAATAACTTTGTATTTTATGATGGACCAATATACGCTAATGCAAAACCAGGTCTTCATCATATGTATGCAAAGGAAATAAAAGATGCTTTTTGTAGATATAAAACTATGAAAGGATATAAAGTACTAAGAAAAATAGGACTAGATGCTCATGGTTTACAAGTAGACGTTAACGTTGAAAAGAAACTTGGTTTTAATGGTAAAGATGATATAGAAAAATTTGGTATAGAGAATTTTATTAATGAATGTAAAAATACTACAGATTCATGTATTGATGATGTTAAGAGATTAACAAATATGATGGGGCAATTTATAGATATGGACAACCCATATGCAACTTGTTCTAATGAATATATTGAATCTGAATGGTGGATTATAAACGAAATGCATAAAAAAGGACTAATTTATGAAGGAAATAGAGTTCTTCCATATTGCCCTAGATGTGGTACAGAACTTTCTAACTTTGAAGTTGCTCAAGGTTATAAAGAGGTATCTGTTAATACTGTTATAGTTCCATTTAAAGTAGAAGGAAAAGATGAATACTTCTTAGCTTGGACTACAACTCCTTGGACTTTAATGGCTAACTTAGCATTATGTGTTAATCCAGATGAAGAATATATTAAAGCAGAAAGTATGGGTTATAAATTTATACTTGCTAAAGCATTAGCAGATAAAGTATTAGGTGAAGATTACTGCACAGTTGAAACATTTAAAGGAAAAGAATTAGTAGGAACTAAGTATGAACAATTAATGCCATTTGTTAAGACTGAAGGTAAAGCATTTGAAGTTATCGCAGATAACTATGTAACTATGGAAGATGGTACTGGTATAGTACATGTTGCGCCAGCATTTGGTGCGGATGACGCTAGAGTATCAAAAGATAATGGTATAACATTTGTAAATCCTGTTGGTTTAGATGGTAAATATACATGTGGTCCATGGGAAGGCAGATTAGTAACAGAATCTGAACTTGAAATAGATATTATTAAATGGTTAAAAGAAAATGATAAATTATTTAAGAAAATAAAAATAACACACGATTATCCTCATTGTTGGAGATGTAAACAACCATTAATCTATTTTGCTAAACCAGCGTGGTATTTAAATAATACTTCAATGAAAGATAAGATTATTAAAGCTAATAGTAAGATTAATTGGTATCCATCATTTGTAGGTGAAAAGAGATTTAATAACTGGCTAGAAAATATGGTTGACTGGGGTATAGGAAGAAATAGATATTGGGGATGTCCTCTACCAATTTGGAAATGTGAATGTGGTCATTTTGATGTAATTGGTTCTATTTCTGAATTAAAAGAAAAATCATTAGAAGAAATAGATGATAAAAAATTAGACTTACATAGACCATATGTAGATGATATCCATATTAGATGTTCAGAGTGTGGCAAAGTAATGGATAGAGTAAAAGAAGTTATGGATGTTTGGTTTGATTCAGGATCAATGCCATATGCACAGTATCATTACCCATTTGAAAATAAAGAATTATTTGAAAAACAATTCCCAGCTGATTTCATCGCTGAAGGTATAGATCAAACAAGAGGTTGGTTCTATGTATTACTTGTTATTTCAACTATTATTTCAGGAGAAAGCTCATATAAAAATGTACTTGTAAATGATTTAATGCTTGATGCTGAAGGTAAAAAGATGAGCAAGTCACTTGGTAATATAGTTGAACCATTTACTACAATAGAGAATTATGGCGCTGATTCAGTTAGATTCTATTTAATGAATATTGGACCTGTTTGGACACCAATTAAATTTGATCATAAAGCATTAGATGAAGTAGTATCTAAATTCTATAATACATTAAAGAATACTTATAATTTCTTTGAAATGTACGCAAATACAGATAATATAGATCCAAGAAAGTTTGATATTAAATATGATTCATTAGAAGAAATAGATAAATGGTTATTATCTAAATATAATAATTTAGTAAAAAATGTTACTGATTCATATGAAGAATATGATTTAAATAAAGTAGTTAAATATTTGATTACATTCTTAAATGATGATTTATCAAACTGGTACATAAGAAGAAATAGAAGAAGATTCTGGACTTCAGAATTAGACGATTCTAAAAAAGCAGTATATAAGACTACATATGATTTATTAATTGGATTCTTAAAATTAGTCGCACCAATAACTCCATTTATAACTGATGATTTATATACTAGA
>CAZJSD010000051.1:0-7664 GCA_964548815.1 uncultured Muribaculaceae bacterium | reverse complement strand
TACACATTTTGGGTCGTAATGCACTTAATTGTGCACTTTACTTAAAATTTAACGTAAAAAAAATTAAAAATAATAATGTTTTTTTATTATTTTAGGGGAATTTACATATAAAAAAGAGAATATAACTATTGGATACATTTTAATCAGTGTTAGGTGTACCTCCTATAAGGAGGTGAGTATTATGTCTAGAAGAGTCTATAACATAATTACTTTACTAGTACTAATAATAGCAATTTTATTAGTATACATTCTATTTATCAAATGATAATTATTTAAAAAAATAGTACACTTAGCACCTCTTTTATTAGAAGTTTTAAGTGTACTTACAAAAAAACCAATAGGTACACCTAACTTCCGACGATTAAGTGTATCCTTTTTATTATATGAAGATTCCTTCATTAAATACATATTATCATATTATTAATTATTTGTAAATCATAAGTATTTGATTAATTAAATGATAAAAAAAGCAGAAATATGTATAAAAATGATGAACTTTGTGTTAAAATATATATAATAGAGGCGATTATATGAACAAATTAATTCCAATTACAGCTTATATTGTTGTTATTATAATAGCAATAGTAGTTTTAGTATTAAGAAATATTAAAGAAAATAAAAGGATTAAAAAGTATATAGAAGATTTGGAAACAGAGAAGAATCTTATTTTAAGTGCGCCTATTTTAAATGAATTATCTAAAGCAGAGAGTTTAGCTAAAGATGATAAAACAAAAAATAAGTATGATGGATGGCAAAATAAATTTGATAATATAAGAAATAAAGATATTCCAGAAGTTACAGATATGCTTCTAACTGCGGATGAATATGTTGATTCTAAGAATTATAAATCATTAAAACCTCATCTTGCGGATGTTGAATTAAAAATATATAAATTAAGAGAAAAAACAAATAGTTTATTAGATGAAATAAAAGAAATAACTTTAAGTGAAGAAAAAAATAGAGAAAGAATAGTAAAATTAAAATCTGATTATAGAGTTATTAAATCAGATTATGAAAAAGATAAAGAAGCATATGGAAAAGTACAAGATGCGATAGAATTACAGTTTGAAAGTATTGATAAAAGATTCCAAGAATTTGAAGTCGCAATGGAAAAAAAGGATTATGATGAAATAAACTATATTGTAAAAGGTATAGATGAAATGATAGAACATATGAGATATGTTATAAAAGAAGTACCTGCGATACTAATTATGTGTAACGAATTAATACCAAATAAAATAACTGATATTTCAAATATTTATGAGACTATGACTAAACAAAAATATCAATTAGATTATTTAAATGTTGATTATAATATTAAAGAAACTAATAAAAAGATAAGTGATATTATTGATAGAGTAAAAGTATTAAACTTAGAGGATGTTGTATTTGAATTAAAGACTATAATTAATTATTTTGATTCTTTATATAATGATTTTGAAGGTGAAAAATTAGCAAGAACTAAATTTGAAGATAATATGAAATCATTTAAGTTTAAGTTAACTAGAACTGATAAGATAGTCACTTCATTATTACAAGAAGTACAAAATATAGGTAATAATTATGATTTATCTAATAATGATATAGATAGATTAAAGATTATAGAAAAAGAAGTTAATTCTATTAAGACTAGTTTTAGTGATTTAAATGATTGTAATAAAAACCATTCATTTCCATATAGTAAGTTATCTAAAGAATTAGATTATTTGATAATTAAATTATCTAAGATTGATGATAGTTTAGATTATGATATACAAGCTATTGGTAGTATGAAGGAAGATGAAGCAAGAGCAAGAGAACAATTAGATAGTATTAAAGATTTAGTTAAAAAAGCTAGAAACAGAATTAGAATGTATAATATACCTGTTATTCCAGATAATTATCATATTGAACTTAAGGACGCAACAGATGGTATTAAAGAAATAAATAAAGAATTAAATAAAAAACCTATTAATATTGAAACATTAAATATAAGAGTAGATACTGCAAGAGATTTAGCATTTAAAGTATTTAATACAACAAATGAATTAATAAAAAATGTTATGATGGCAGAAGAAACTATAGTATATGGTAATAGATATAGAAGTTTAAAAGAACAAGTTGATAGTGGATTAAAAAGGGCAGAACAATTATTTAATGAAGGTTCATATAAAAAATCATTAGAAATTGCGATGGATGCAATTGATTACGTAGAACCAGGAATACATAATAAGATACTTAATGCATTTAAAAGTGAGGAGGTCAAATAGTATATGACAACTGAAGAGGAAGTAAAAAGATTTAGAGAAAGAAGAGATAGTGCAATGAGACACTATAAAGAAGTAGACGATGCAGACTATATTTCTGACGATGAAAAAGAAAGAAGAATTGAAGAAACAATATATGAGTATGCAAAAAAGAAACCTGATTTTGTAAAAAGATTTATTGAGGACTTTACTCCAATAAAAGAAAAAGAAAATAATAATCAGAATAGAGTTTTTAAAAAATTTGCTCCTTATGCTTTTATTGGGATGGCAATTCTAAGTTCAATTGGTGGTGCTGTTGGAGGAGCAAAATTAAAAGAGAAGCAAATAGAAAATAATACAATACAAATTTCACAATCTTATGAAAGCAATTACAAATCTATAGAAGATGCCCCACTAGAAATTCAAATTGCGTATGTTGAAGCCCAAGATGATAATTATAGAGATGCAATAAATGTTGACCCAAATTTGCGAAACGAAGAATTTGAAAGTATAATAAGCAGGTATGCAGCTGCTAAAGAAAATAATGATTTGGATCAAATTGCTCAATGTGCTGAACTTGTTAGTAAAATAGCAGATGAAGATACTAATGATAAAATTGATTCATTTTTAAGATCCAAGTTTTCAAGAGCATATGTTGATGCTAATGGGAATGTATTTATTAAAATGGAAAATAAGAATGATTTTGTTGAAAATGAAGAGTATATATATAAAGATGGTGGTTTTTCTAAAGGAATATAATTCCTTTTTTTTTCATAAATTTTAATGGGTGAAATTATGGAAAATAAGATAAAGGTATTAGGAATATTATTACTCGCAGGATTTAGTTTCTTTTATACAAATAAAGTCACTGATATTATAAAAGATAATGATCCTATAATGAGTAAGATTAAAGAAACAAAAAAAGATATAGTTGTATCAAAGATTGATCCAGTTATTATTAATGATGAATATATAACAGGAATAAATGGATGTATTGTAGATGAGAATGAAAGCTATAACAAGATGAAAAATGAAGGAGAATATAAAGAAGAATTATTAGTAATGAAAGAAGATGAAGTAAAACAATTTAATGATAAGTATATTATTGGTGGAAATAAAAAGAAGAGAAATGTAAGTATCATTTTATTAGATATAGATAATAAATTAGATAATTATATAAAGAAAAATAATATTAGTATTAACTATTTTTTAGATGGAAAATATATTGTTGATAATATAGATAAAATAATAGGTATAAGTAAACACTCTAATATTTATAATTATGGTAGAAATGAAAAATATACTAGTAAGTACATAGTGTATGATAATTCAATTATATCTACTAATTTAAGTAATAATTCTGATTATTGTTTATTTAAAAATAAAGATAAAGAAGGATTAAAAATATGTTCTTCATATGATATGAAATCTATAAAAGAAGAAGTAATTAATGATGACTTTTTAACTTATACAAAAGAAAATCTTAAGAATGGAAAAATATATATTTATGATAATTATAATTATGAAGAAATAGAATTAAGCATAAAATATATATTATCAAAAGGATATAATATTGTGTTATTAGATGAATTATTATCAGAGAGTAACAATTGTAGATAATTATTGATTAAAAAACGAATTATTTATATAATGTTAGTAGGAGGTAATCATGGAAAAATCAATAGTATATTATACAAAAGAAATAACACCAGAAAAATTAATTGAAATATATGAAAAATTAGGTGTAGAGTTAAAAGGTAATATAGGTATTAAAGTATCTACTGGTGAAGAAGGATCAAAAGGATACTTAAAATCTGATCTAATTAAACCATTAGTAGATAAGTTAAATGGAACAATCATAGAATGCAATACTGCATATCCTGGAAAAAGAAATAATGTAGAGGATCATATGAAAGTAGCGAAAGAACATGGATTTGCAGATATGGGAAAAGGCATTGAAATAATGGATGGTATAGGTGAATTTAAGATACCAGTTCATAATGGTAAACATCTTAAATATGATATTATAGGTAAAGGCTTTGAACATTATGATTCATTTATTAATTTAGCGCATGCAAAAGGTCATCAAATGGGTGGATTTGGTGCAAATTTAAAAAACCAATCAATAGGTTTTGCTTCTCGTAATGGAAAAGCATATATTCATTCATGTGGTCAAACAGAAGATCCAGAACTATGTTGGCAAGTTAAATATGAACAAAAAGACTTTATTGAATCAATGGCAGAAGCTGCAAAAGCAATATCTGATCACATCAAAGATACTAATAGACAAATAGTATATATTACTGTTATGAATGCAATATCAGTAGGTTGTGATTGTGAAGCTCATCAAGGAGATCCAGTTATGAAAGATATAGGAATAGTCGCATCACTTGATCCAGTTGCGAATGATCAAGCATTTATTGATATGGTATGGGGTAGTAAGGATCCCGGTTCTAAAGAATTACAAGAAAGAGTAGATACAAGAGAAGGTAGACATATATTAGAATATGCTGAAGAAATTGGTCTTGGTTCTACAAATTATGAATTAGTAGAGATATGAGGAAAACAATAAAAAATAATAGAGATATTTTTTTAAAAATGAAAAATATTTACTATGATAAAAATACACATATATATGATTGGATGGGCAATTTATTAACAGAGGATAATATAAGAACATATCATCATATAGAAAAAGCAGAAGATTTAAGAAAGAATAATGAATGTGATGATGCGACATTAGAAAATGGTGCGCTTCTAGGAAAAAGAAGTCATGAACAACTTCATAGAATAGAACATATAGATTATGAATTATATATTGAATGGAATAATCTATTTAGAGAAATAAATGATAGAAGAGATGTTATAAAAGAAGATTTATGGAAAAAAATATATGAATTAAAAGAAAAAACTGACGAAATAGACAAAAAAGATAATAAAAAATTAATATTGTGATATAATTGGGAAGAAGGAGAAAAAGTATGAAAAAGAAAGTATTAATTGGTATTTTAAGTTTAGTATTAGTATTCACATTAACAGGTTGTCTACCTAAAAAGACTACAGTTACTGGAGATAGAACTGCAGTTAAAAAACAAATTAAAGGAAACTGCGCAGCATTAGAATGTATAAAAAAATTAAAACCAGAAAATACAGTTGAAGAAATTAATGCTGTAATTGGTTTTGAAGGAAAATTATCAGATGAAAAAAATAAGATTTATGTTTGGGAAATCTCAGCAGATGAAAAAATAACAGCGTCTTATTATTCATCAGATAAAGCTACTATAGAAGCATCTTATAATAAAGATGAATTAAGAAATGATAAGGTTGATTTTTCTAAATATGATGAAATTCAAACTGCTTTAAAAAGTGGCAGCTCATTAACATATGATGAATTCTGTTCAAAAGTAAATGCTCAAGGTCATTTATACAAAATTAGTACTTATAGTAATCAATATGTATGGGTTAATAAAAATGCTGAATACTTAACAGGAACTTTTAGTACAAGTACAAATAAGTGTACATTTGTAATTGGAAGAATTAATAAAAGTGGTAATTAATTACCATTTTTTCTTTTATCATGATATAATTTAAATAGGTGATGAATATGTATGATATTATTATAGTAGGTGCTGGACCAGCAGGTTTAACCGCAGCTTTATATGCTGCTAGAGCTAATAAAAAAATAATAGTCTTTGAAGCAAAAGTTCCAGGTGGACAAATAGTAAATGCACATGAAGTAACTAATTATCCTGGTATTGAAAAAATATCTGGTTCTGATTATGCTACTAATTTATATAATCAAGTGATTAATTTAGGCGTAGAAGTAAAGTTTGAAACAGTATTATCTATAAATAATAATAAAGAAGTTGTTACTAATAATGACACTTATAAAGCAAAAGCTATAATCTTAGCAACAGGTGCAGAAAATAGAAGATTAAATATTGAAAATGAAGAAAAACTAATCGGTCAAGGTGTTAGTTACTGCGCTACATGTGATGGTAATCTATATAAAGGAAAGACTGTCGCTGTTGTAGGTGGAGGCAATACTGCTTTAGAAGATGCCTTATATTTATCAGATATAACTAATAAAGTATATTTAATACATAGAAGAGATACTTTTAGAGGAGAAGCTAAATTATTATCAGATTTAAAGAAAAAAGATAATGTAGAGTTTATATATAATTCAGTAGTAAAAAGAATTAATGGTACTTCTAAAGTAGATAGTATTATTATTGAAGATAGTGATAAGAAAGAATCAGAAATAAAAATAGATGGTTTATTTATTGCGGTAGGACAAGAACCAAAGAATATTATTTTTAAAGATGTAATTGATATAGATGAAAAAGGATACATAGTATCTTCTAATGATGTATATACTAATAAAAAAGGAATATATGTCGCAGGAGATGCTAGAAATAAAATACTAAAACAGTTAACAACAGCGGTATCAGATGGATCAATCGCCGCAACTGTTGCTATAAAGGAAATGGAGAATTAATATGGTAAAAGAAATAAAGGATACAGAGTATAATAAAGTAATAGAAAAGGGTAAAGTAGTTATTGATTGTTTTGCTCCTTGGTGTGGACCTTGTAAAATGATTTCGCCAGTCATAGATAGTTTATCTGAAGAATTAAAAGATACTAGTTTTTATAAAATAAATGTAGACGATGCAGATATAATAACAAGAGATTATCAAATTATGTCTATTCCAACTATATTAATATTTGAAGATGGTAAATTAAAAGAAAAAGTAATAGGATTTCGATCAAAAAGTGAATTAAAGGACATTATTAATAAATAATGCCTTTTTATTATTACCTTAAATATTTTATAAATACTTTTATTTATAAAAAAATATGATATAATCAAGAAAAAGGAAAGATGAAAATGAATTGTACATTAGAAGAAAAATTAGGTCAAATGTTTATTGTTAGAATGAAGGGAAAGACAGTAACAAGTGAACTAGAATCATTGATTAAAGAGTATCATATAGGTGGAATTTCTTTATATTATAATAATTATGACTCTTACGAAGAAATGTATTCTTTAATTAATGAATTAAAAAAAATAAATAAAAAATATAATAAAACTCCATTATTTATTGCGGTAGATCAAGAGGGTGGAAGAGTAGATAGAATGCCTGATGAATTTAAAACTCTACCATCTGCTAAAAAGATAAGTATAGATGAAAAACTAATTAAAGAATCTGGCAATATTACTGGAGAATTATTATCAGATTTGGGTATTAATCTAAACTTTGCGCCAGTTTTAGATATACAAAGATTTAGTGATAATCACGCTATTGGTGATAGATGTTTTGGTGAGAATAAAGAAGATGTTATAAAAAATGGATTATTAATGATGAATACTTTAAAAAAGAATGTAATTCCAGTTGTAAAGCATTTCCCAGGACATGGTCTAGTTAAAAGAGACTCACA
>CAZJSD010000050.1:0-7774 GCA_964548815.1 uncultured Muribaculaceae bacterium | reverse complement strand
CAATGAAATATAATCAATGGTGTAATGTTATAAGATGGGAAAAAGAAACAAGACCATTTTTAAGAAGTAGAGAATTTTTATGGCAAGAAGGCCATACTATTCACGCTTCAAAGGAAGACGCAATTAATGAAACTAATCAAATGATGGAAGTTTATTATAAGTTCTTTCATGATTATTTAGCTATACCATCTATAAAAGGAAAAAAGACTGAAAAAGAAAAATTCTCAGGAGCAGAATATACATTAACAAATGAAGCGTTAATGTATAATGGTGTTGCACTTCAAGCAGCGACTTCTCATTATTTTGGTCAAAAGTTTGCAGAAGCATATGATGTTAAATTCACAAATAAGAATAATGAACTTGAGTATGTATATCAAACTTCATGGGGGTGTACAACTAGAATGATAGGTGGCCTAATAATGGTTCATTCTGATGATTATGGGCTAGTTTTACCACCTAAAATTGCACCTAAACAAGTAGTAATTATTCCAATAGGTGATAGTGAAGAAGTTAAGACATTATCAAATAGTTTTAAAGAAAAATTATTAGAAAAGGATATAGTTACATATATAGATGAAAGTGATAAATCTCCTGGATTTAAGTTTGCAGAAGCAGAAGTAAATGGTATTCCAGTTAGAATAGAAGTAGGAGAAAGAGATTTAGAAAAAGGTATTATTACTATAGTTAGAAGAGATACTAGAGAAAAAATAGAAGTATCTAAAGATGTAGATATAGTAAAATATATAGAGGAATTACTTGAAACTATTCAAAAAGATATGTATGAAAGAGCAGAAAAAAGAAGAGATGAACTTACTTTTGAAGCACATAACTTAGATGAGATGAAAAATATTTTAGATACTAAACCTGGTTTTATTCACGCTATGTGGTGTGGTAATAAAGAATGTGAAGAAAAAATAAAAGAAATTAAAGGATGTAAATCAAGATGTATACTTGAGGATGCAAAAAAGATAGATGATAAGTGTGTTTGCTGTGAGAAAGAAGCAAAATATCATGTTGTATGGGGAATTCAATATTAATGGATATTTTATCTAGATTATCAAAATCAAAATTTAGAAGTAGTTTTCATTTAAATAAAAAAATGAAAGAATATGTTAATGAAAAAGGTATAGATAAAATTAAAGAACATGCATATGATTTTATTAATACTAGATTAAAACCTGAAATAATATCTAATGATGGTAAACAAACACCTATGAGAGGGCATCCTGTTTTTATAGGTCAACATGCAACTGCAACTTGTTGTAGAGGATGTTTAGAAAAATGGCATAAAATTCCCAAAGGTAGAGAACTAACTAATGAGGAAGTAGATTTTATAGTAAATTTACTAATTGAATGGATAAAAAATGAAATATAGTTTACTTAAAGAGATAAATATGATATTTTATTAATAGAAAGGTAGGTATAATATGGATCAAAATAATGAGATGAAAGATTTAGAAGTTAATGAAACAGTTGAAACTATAGAACCAGTTGCTCCAGTAGAACCAACGGTGACTCCTGAACCAGCACCAGCAGCACCTATTCAACCAACAGCAATAGAACAAAATGTTTCTTTTGAAACAAGAACTATTAATATTCCAGAAGAATATAAACCAATTACTATGTGGGGATATTTTGGATATCAATTATTATTTGGAATTCCTTGTATTGGTTTCATTATTCTATGTGTTTTTGCTTTAGGAGGAACTAAAAATATTAATTTAAAGAACTTTGCTAGATCTTATTTTTGCTTTATAATTATTGGTATAATACTTGCAGTAATTATTTTCTTAATAATGACATTATTAGGTGTTAGTATGAGTTCTATTAATATTCCAAATAGTAATTACTAAGGTGAATTATGTCTAATTTAAAGAAAGATTTAAAAGAAAATAAGATACCTTTAATTGCGATTTCTATCTATTGTATGGTAATGCAACTAGTATTTGGAGGAATGTGTCCTTTTAAAGTATTTTTACATATAGATTGCCCAGGATGTGGAATGACAAGAGCAACAATAGCGTTATTAAAAGGAGATATATCTAAATCATTACACTATAATTATGCTTGTATTTTATGGCTTATTGCTATATTCTTATTTATAGTTGATAGATATATAAAACCTTTGAAAATCAAACCATTTCCACTATTTTTCGCAATTGCGGCTATTGTAACTTTAATTAGATATTTTTTAATAGTATTTTTTAATGAACCTATATTTTAGGTTCTTTTATTTGAATTAATTTAGTTTATAGGTTATAATTAATAAAAGGAGAGTAGTATGAAGAAAAAGATATTAATTATTTTAGCTGTTTTAATAATTATATTCTTTATAATCTACAGACTAACTATTAAACCAGAATCAGTAAAAACAACGTATTTAAATGATAATAAAGAATATAAGAATATGAGTTCTAGTGAAATTAAGGATATACATATTAATAGGTATACTGAAGGTGGTTTAGATACAAAAATAGTAACAAATGAGGAAGAAATAAATTCATTATATAATAAACTTATTAATATAAAATATGGTAACGAAACTGATATGGCTTGTGAAGATAATACAACAGTTTATATTATTAATTTTAATGATGGAACAAGTAAGAGTATTAACATAGAATGTGATTGGATTATAATTGGTAATAAAAGATATATGATAGAGAAATAGGAGGAAATATGGAAAAGAAATGTAATTGTGGCCCTAAATGCAAATGTGGGTGTAACGAAGGAAAAAAGTGCACTTGTAAAGGTGAATGCAAATGTGGGTGCAAAGATAATAAGAAAAAATGTGGATGTAAATAATAAGAGGAATTCATGAAAAAAGAAAAGATAACTAAAAAGCAAGCAAAAGAAGAATTAGAAAAAGGTTATTCTAAAGCTGAAGAAATGCTTGATGATAAAGAAAAAACAGAGATATTTTTACAAAAACTAGAAAAGAAATTAAAAACAATACCAAAATTAGGTAATGCATTATCTATGGTTCCTATATTTATATCTTTGGTTAGAAGTTATATAAAAAAAGAATATACTGAGGTACCATTAGGAACAATAATTGCTGTATTAAGTGCACTTATATATGTGCTTGCACCTGTAGATGCAATACCTGATGCAATTCCAGCAGCGGGTTTGATAGATGATGCATTAGTAATAAGTACGTGTTTAAAACTAGTAAAAAGTGACATTGATGAATATATAATTTGGCGAGAAGAAAACGATAAAATATTAGATGTTTAAAAAATAATAACTAAGGCAAATCTAAAAAAATTTGTCTTTTTTAGTTGATTTAAATAATTCACATTTTAATTTTAGAATACTATAAAATGAAAGGTGATAGAATATGAAAAAAATAAAAATAAAATTTAATAGAGATGCATATATATGTATTTATAATTATAATAATGATTTAATATTTAAAGGGAATACATGCAATAATGAAATAGAATTATGTTTAGAAGAATGTAATGTATATAAAATTATCGCAACATCTATTTATCAAAAATTAGTAACTAGCTTCTTTATTAATAACAATGATATATATAGATTTAGTTTTAATACTTTTAATAATACTATCACTTTTTTATTAACAGATTATTATTATAATCTGCCAATTGAAAGGGGTGAATTATTATTATGGCAAAGACAGTAACAATTACAAATGGTGTAGGTACATCTAATTTAATTAATGATACATATTCAGTAACTGCAGCGGTAACTGGATATGATAATTCTTCTATTAATCCTTCTTCAGTAACAATAGAAGAAGGTACAAATACATATGCCTTTACTATTTCTTCTACAGGAACATTAACACTTCATGTATCTGAGGATGGTACTTCTTCTGGAACACCTATAGTAGGCGCAACATTTATTAGAACTGATTCATCTGGTAATGAATATGGTACAGCAATTACTTCTGATGCTTCAGGAAATGCAGTTTTCAATAACGTACCATTTGATCAAACTAACGCACCAACTATATACTTTAAACAAACTGCGTCAGATGGAGATCATGAATTTAGTAGTGCTGTTCAAAGTACAACAATGACTACAAGTACTGAAACATTAGAAATTCAAAATACAGTTGGAGCTCTTAGAACAATTAATTTGACTGATGCAAATTATGCAAACCTTCCCATAGATGGCTCATTAACATTTACTAATTAATTATAAAAATCTCTTAATTTTAAGGGATTTTTCTTGACAAAAAGTATAAACAATGTATATACTTTAATTAGAGGTGATTTTTATGGAGGTTAGACTTCAAAAATGGGGAAATTCTGTAGGAATTAGAATTCCAAGTAATATAATCAAATCTTTAAAACTTAAAGAAAACGATACCTTGGTGTTAGAGCAAACAGAGGATAAAATATTAATATCTATTCCAAAAAATAAAAAAATAGATTTAGAAGAATTATTTAAGAAATACAAAGGGAATAATTTATCTAAAGAATTTGAATGGGATGAACCAGTAGGGAGAGAAATATGGTAAAAAAATACATACCAGAACAAGGCGATATTGTCTACCTTGATTTTAATCCTACCTTAGGGCATGACCAAAAAGGTAATAGACCAGGTATAGTTGTTAGTAAAAGTATTTTTAATAGATATACAAATTTAGTATATGTTTGTCCAATAATATCTAATGATAACGAATTTCCAACACACTACAAATTAAAAGATACTAAAAAGATATATGGATCAGTTCTTTGTGAACATATGAGAAGTATAGATTTTGAAACTAGAAATATTAAATTTGTAGAAAAAGCAAGTGATAATGATCTTTTATCTATTATGATGCTTATTAATGCGTGTATAGAATAAAAAATAATAGTTGATATACTATTATTTTTTTTGGTAGAATTATATTAGGAGGTATTATATGAATAATAAAATAGTATGCTTTTTTTCAGCAAGTGGTAATACAAAGGAACTTGCTTATAAGATTAATGAAATAGTAAAGGGAGATATATTTGAAATAGAACCACTAGAGGTTTATACAGAAAGTGATTTAGACTGGACTAATAATGAAAGTAGATCAAGTATAGAAATGAGACAAGGTATTAAACCAGAGATAAAAGAGAAAATATCAAATATTAATAATTATAGTGATGTTTATTTAGGTTTTCCTATATGGTGGTATACTGCTCCAACAATAATATATAAATTTTTAGAAGAAAATGATTTTACTAACAAGAATATATATGTTTTTGCAACTAGTGGATCATCTAGTATTGATTCTAGTTTTAATAATCTAAAAAAAGATTTTCCAAATTTAAATTTTGTAAAAGGGAAAAGATTTTCTAATAACGCTTTAGCTGAAGAAATAGAAGGCTGGATTAATGAGTAAAATAAAATTAGCATTCGTAATAGCGATATTAGGAGTGTTTGCGTTACTTTTAGGAGGTATAGCGTTGGGATTAAATTTCAAGAAAATATTTAATAAAGAACCTGAAGTAGTAGAAGGTGGAACAGTAAGAGATAATAAATTAGATGGATATGAAGATATAATTAAATCTAAGGATATTGTTTATTTTGAATATGAATGTGGTGAATTTAAAGTATCATGTGAATTAAAAGGTAATGAATTAAATATAAAATCAAAAGGTGGGTACTCTAATAAAAGAGATGGTAAGTATTTTAAATTAGATTATAATACTAAAGAATTAACTATCTTAAAAGAGTTACAAACTATAATAGATAAATATAATTTAAGTAAGGATAATGGTTATGAACATGAAGTTGCGGGTTTACCAGAAGGTTTAGGAGGTACTTTATCTGTTAGATATAAAAGTGGAGAAAAAATATGGAGATATGATAATCAATCAAATATTATAGATGAACAGGCAGAAAAAGAAATATACGAAGTATTTCATAAATCCGCAATAAACAATAATTTGGATTTTAATAGTGAAAAATCTAATGTAGAATTATATAATGATGCGACTAAAGAATATGTACAAGGTACATGGAATGGAAAACACTTTGGTTCAGAATATAAAGTTGTTTTTGAAGGTACAAAGATTAAAATATATAAAGATGGTAAATTAACTGATGAAGGTTGGTACAGAATTATAGATGGAGATATAGTTAATAATAAACCTAAAAAAGGAGTTACTATTCCCAAAGATAGAACTGACTTTGAAGAATTTAGTGATATATCTGTTATGAGAAAAAAGAATGATTTTACAATGACTATGTATTTTATGAAAAATAGTTATTCTACAGATGATTTGATAAAAGAGGAGTAAGCTTATGAATATAAAAAAGGTAATAATAATTACATCAATAATTGTAACGATAATTATAATAATAGTTATTGGAATATTATTATATAATTATTTTAAAAATAAGAATGTAAAAATAGAGAACATAAAAAGATTTCACTTTAATTATTCTGTAGGTTATCATATGAATGGATCATATGATTATAAGATTAATTATGATGGATCACATTACATCGCATCAATAAAAAAAGATGGAGTAGCAGAAGAAGATGCGAAGATGGTAATTATAAGTAAAAAAGATGTTAAAAAAGTAGAGAATGTACTTGTGAAGTATAAAGTAAATAAGTGGAATGGTTTTGATAAAGTAGATAAAAATGTATTAGATGGAGATTCTTTTAGCTTATATGTTACATTTGATGATGATACATCAATAGATGCTCATGGTTATATGAGATATCCTGAAAACTATGGAAAAGTAAGAGGAGAATTAGATTCAATATTTAATGAGTTCTATGATAGAAAGTAGGTTAAAATGAAAGTAATATTTTTAGATTTTGATGGGGTATTATATGGGCATCATGATATGTATGATGAGAATTTTATTCAAATAGATGAGTCTGTTAAAAAAGAAAGGTTAGAACAAAAAATTAAACTTCTTGGAGATATTTGTAAAAGTTTTGATTCAAAAATAGTAATTGAATCTTCATATAAAGATTTAATAGATGAAGATACTCTAGAAACAAATGTTGATTGGATAAAAGAAATACTAGATTTAATGAAAAAAAATGATATAGAGGTTGTTGGTAGAACCCCTAATCTTGAAGAAGTAAGAGAAGATTATAATGGAAATCCACCTATATGGAAGGAAGATGAGATACTAGGATATATAGATAGGCATAAAGAGGTGGAATATTACTGTGTATTAGATGATGATGATTTAAAAGCTATGCATAGAAAATCAGATTTAGATAAAGTAAGAGATCATTTAGTAGAAACTATATGGTGTGGTGAAAGTAAGCCATACAATGAAGGATTACAAGAGTATCATAAAGAAAAAATAGGAAAAATACTTGAGAAGAAGATAAATAGAGAACATATAAGGAGGATATAATGGAAAAAGAAAAATCCTGTGGAATAGTAGTAATAGATGATAATAAAGTATTACTTGTTCATCATCTTATTGGACACTTTGGATTCCCAAAAGGACATGTAGAAGAAAATGAAACGGAAGAAGAAACTGCGATTAGAGAAGTAAAAGAAGAAACTAATTGTGATGCGAAAATAATTCCTGGTTTTAGAGAGGTTATAACTTATAGTCCTAAAGAAAATGTTATGAAAGATGTAGTGTTTTTTATAGGAACTCCAGAAACTAAGGATATTAAACCACAAGAAGTAGAAGTAAGTGAAGTAGGATTTTATGACATCAATGAAGCGTTAAATATAATTACATATAAAGAAGAGAAAAGTATATTAGAAAAAGCAATTCTTTATAACGTTAAATCAAACTAAAGTGCACAATTAAGTGCATTACGACCCAAAATGTGTAT
>CAZJSD010000049.1:0-8050 GCA_964548815.1 uncultured Muribaculaceae bacterium | reverse complement strand
GAAATTAAAGCTGTTAAATTTAGAAAACATGGATATTATTCTGCTCCATTTGTTTTTGGTGGAGAAGAAGGAATGGAAAACTATGATATAAAAGAGAGATATCGTGGTAGTTTACAAAATTATGTTATTGATACTGGAAAAGAAATAATTCTAGTAGATACTGGATTTCCAAAAGGGACTCCAGAAGAAACACCTGATGAAACATCTTTAGCATTTACAGGATTAGATATCAAAACATATATAGATGCTCTAGAGGATCTCGGATATAAAAAAGAAGTTGTAACAAAAATTTTATTAACTCATAAGCATGCAGATCATTCGGGTTGTTTAAAAGATTTTCCAAATGCAAAAATATATGTTAATGCTGATGAAATAGAAGCAGAAGAATTAAAAGGATTAGATAATATTGTTCCAGTTAAATTTACTGATGGAGCATATTATAACTTTCCTGATTCTCAAATTATTGTAGATGGTATTAGAATGATTAAGGCTAAAGGTCATACTAATGGAAATAGTATTATTATTGTTGAAGATGATGGATTATTCTATATGTTACATGGTGATATTACATATATTGATGAGGCATTGTATAAAAACAAATTATCCGTTGTTTATGATGATAAAGAAGAAGCTAGAAAGACACTTGATAGAGTAAGAGAATTTGTAAGTAATCATCCTACAGTTTATTGTGGAACTCATACTCCTCAAGGATATGAAAATTTAGAAGCAAAAAGAGTAATAGATTTATCTAAACCAGTTGAAACAATTCCCGTAGGAGAAATAGTATTTAAAACCGTAAGTGGAAAATATGTATGTTCTATTTGTGGTTATGTATATGATCCAGAAATCGGTGATCCAGATAATGAAATTCCAGCAGGAACAAGATTCGAAGATTTACCTGAAGATTGGCATTGTCCTAGATGTAAGCAAGGAAAAGATAAATTTAATAAAGCATAAATTAATAAGGAGGTATTCATGAAAAATAATAGAGAAAAGACTGTTATTAAGACAAGTATAATTAGTATTGTTTCAAATATAATCCTAGCTGGTTTTAAAGCATTTGTAGGTTTAGTTGCCAATTCAATTGCAATTATATCTGATTCCGTAAATAATTTGAGTGATGCTTTATCAAGTATTATTACAATAGTTGGAACAAAATTAGCAGGTAAAGCGCCAGATAAAAAACATCCATATGGTTATGGAAGAATTGAATATATGACCTCATTAATCGTTTCAGGAATAGTTTTATATGCTGGTATTACTGCTATGGTAGAATCAGTAAAGAAAATAATACATCCTGAAGCTACAGATTATAGTGCAATTACTTTAGTAATATTAGTAGCAGGTATTATAGTTAAATTTGTATTAGGAATGTATGTTAAGAAAAAAGGAAAAAAAGTTAATTCTGATTCTTTAGTAGCAAGTGGATCTGATGCATTTAATGATGCGATTCTTTCTATATCAGTATTAGCTTCAGCAATTATCTATATGATATTTAATATAAGTTTAGAAGCTTATGTTGGTGTACTACTTTCATTATTTATAATCAAAGCAGGTTTAGAATTAATTAAAGAATCAGTAGATAATATGCTAGGAGTAAGAATAGAAAGTGATCTGGCTAGAAATATTAAGAAAGATGTTATTAAAGAAAAAGATGTTCGAGGAGCATTTGATTTAGTTCTTAATGATTATGGACCAGATAAATATTTAGGATCAATTCATATTGAAGTTCCTGATACATTAACAGTTGCTAATATAGATAAGATTTCAAGAAGAATTACAAAAAATATAAATGAAAAATACGGAGTAATACTTCATACAATTGGTGTTTATTCAGTAAATACCAAAGATAAAAATGTTATGAAAGTTCAAAAAGAAATACATGATATAGTATTTTCACATAAAGGAATATTACAAATGCATGGATTCTATTATGATGAAGAAGATAAATCTATAAGTTTTGATATAATTATTGATTTCAAAGTTAAAAACAGAGAAGAAGTATATCAAGAAATATATGATGAAGTTCAAAACAAATACAAAGATTACAAAATTAGTATTACATTAGATGTAGATATTAGTGACTAAAACTGTTCGGGAAATTTATTTTTTTTATGAACACCAATAAGTAGGAGAAATCCTATTTTTTTGATAAAATGATGAAAAAAGTAAAAATATAAAAGAGAATTAATAAAATAATGTGATATAATTAAATGGATTTAAGGGAGTTGATTCAAATGAATGAAAATAAAACTAATATAAATTGGTTGATAACAATTTAGTCAAGACCAACTCCAAATCGTTATAAAATAAGGGAATAATTAAAAATAGATCTTGCATGTTTTTGAATAAAAATATGTTAAAAGAGATAAAAATTAGTGAAAATAGAATGTTTTTTAGTAAAAATTGCTTAGGAATTGACATGGTGAGAACGGATAGTTAAGACCAGATAAAAAAGAGGTGATAGTATGTATGGAACTATAGTTGGAGATTTAGCTGGAAGTATTTATGAATTTGATCAATTAAAAAAAGTTCATAGAGTACAAATGAATAATTTAATTGAAGATAATGCTTTCTATAGTGATGATACAATTTTAACTATTGCTACACTGGATGCGATACTTAATAATAAAGATTATGATTATTATTTGCGAAAATATATACAGGAATATAGTGAATATAAACCTGATTTTAATCCATATTTTAAAACATCATTTTCTCCTAACTTGATAAAATGGAGCAAATCAAATGCTGTTGGTACTAGTCATGGTAATGGAGCTATGATGAGAATATCTCCTGTAGGATATATGTTTGATAGTGAAAAAGAAGTGATAGAAAATGCAAAGCTTGCAACGATACCTTCCCATAACTCAAAAGAAGCAATTGATTCAGCTACTATGGTAGCATTAATAATATATTATTCTAGAAAAGGATATACAAAAGATGAAATATTTAAAATGATGAATATTGATATTAATTATATTCCATTTAATAAGTTTAATACAACATGTGAAGAAACTATAGGAAATTGTTTATATGCCTTATATAATTCAAATAGTTTTGAAGATGCTATTAGAAAAACCTTATTGATGGGTGGAGATGCAGATACAAACTGTGCCATAGTTGGAAGTATGGCCGAAGCAATGCACGGAATTGATAGTGAATTAATTGAAAAAGTTAATGAAAAGATTCCACAAAAATTTGTTAAAATATTAAGTAGAGCAAGGAGTTGATCCAAATGAATGAAAATAAAACTAATATAAATTGCCTGACTTGTATTTATACTGTACATCAATTAAACCCTTATAAAATGGGATTTTTTAGTAAATAGGATCTTGCAAGTTTTAGTAAAAAAACAAGATATCTTTAAAAAAATAGGTTAAAATATGCTCATTTTTGAGAGAAATTAAGGTACTGACTTGTAACACTCTGACACTTATTTTTAAACACATTTTATATGTGCTTTTTTTATGCAATAAAATAATATAGTTACTCATCAGAATATAGTAATCTTCCGATTTATTAACTATTTATACCATTTGATAAAAAGATTAATAATTATTGTAAAAAAAATGTACAAAATGGAAAATATATGGTATAATTATTATGATAGTAGTCTAGACAAGAGTGTAGCTATAAAATTAAAAAATGGAGGAGTAAAAGATGAAGAAATTATTTAAAAAAAGTATATTTTTATTTTTGTTAATGGTAATTTCAATAATAGGTGTAACAAATGTTAATGCCCAAGGCAAAAATATTGAAGTAACTGACATAACAATAAAGGATAAAACTGGAACAATTACAGTTGCAGAACCAACTTTAAGTGATGGAAAAATTAATAGTGAAATAAAGTTTAATAAAGTTGGTGATTATGTTACTTTTGAAGTTACTTTAAAAAATATTGAAGAGGATAAGTATAAAATAACATCAATTACTGATAACAATGAAAATGAAAATATTGATATAGAATATACTTATGATAAAGATTTTATTGAAAAAGATAAGACATCAAAAGTAACTATCAAAATGACATATAAAAACAAACTAGTAAACAAGGATATTTTTTTGGATGATTTGTCAATAAAATTAAATCTTGAAAAAGAAGATGGATCTAGTAGTCAAATAACTATTAATCCACAAACTGGTGATAATATTTTACGATATGTAGCATTATTTATAATGTCTGGATTAGGACTATTCTTTGTAATAACTAAAAAGAGAATTAAGGGATTTAAAGTAGGAAATTTGTTGTTAATAATATCAGTAATTCTTATACCATTTACAGTATTAGCAAACGAAAAATATGAACTTTCTATCAAATTTACAAATATAGAAGTTAAGGGAGAATTCGAAGTTTATAATATAACAATAGATCCAAAAGATGGAAGTTCTATAGTAATAAAAGAAATAACATATGGACAACCTATTGGAGAATTACCAGAAAACCCAGAAAAAGATGGTTATGAATTTGATAAATGGGTAGATGATGCTGGAAATGAAGTAACAAAGGATACAATAATAACAAAAGAGATAGAAGTAACAGCAAAATATACTGCAATTGAATATAGTATTACATATGAGTTAAATGGTGGAACAGTTACTAATCCAAATACATATACAATAGAAACAGAAGATTTTACATTAAATAATCCTACAAAAACAGGCTATACATTTAGTGGATGGACAGGAAGTAATGGAGAAACACCAAGTACAAGTGTAACAATAACTAAGGGAACAACAGGAAATAAAAATTATGTAGCAAATTATTCAGCAAATCAAGATACAGTGTATACAGTAACTCATAGATATGAAAACTTAGATGGTTCATATTCAGAAGAAGTTTCTACTGAACATGGCGCAACAGATACAGAAGTAGCAGCACCATTAAAAGAAAAAACAGGATTTATTTCACCTAGTACTCAGAATGTAACAATAAATGGAGATGGTTCTTCAGAAGTAACATATACATATGAAAGAGAAGAATATTCATTTAGTATAACAGATAGAACATATATAGATAATACTAGTACAGAAGATGGGACATATAAATATGAAACAGAAATAACAATAAAAGCAGTAGAAAGAGAAGGTTATACATTTAAATGGAGTGATAATGATACTAACTATGAAAGAACATTTAATTTAGAAGAAGCAACTTCATTAACACCAATATATACAGCAAATACAAATACAGCATATACTGTTAAACATTATAAAATGAATATAGATGGAACAAACTATACATTAGCAGACACACAAAATTTAACAGGAACAACAGATACATCTGTAACACCAACAGTAAATACATATACAGGATTTACCGCACCAAGTGCGCAAACAGTAACAATATCAGGTGATGGAACTACAGTAGTAGAATACTACTACACAAGAAATCAATATACATTAACTATTACAAATAGTCAGTATGTTGAAGAAGGAGGTTTATCAGGAGATTACTATTATGAAGAAGAAATCACTTTAACAGCAGTAACAAGAGATGGATACACATTAAAATGGAGTGATGATTCAGTAGATAATCCAAAGACTGTAACAATAGGAACATCAAATATATCTATAGGACCAGTATATACAGCAAATACAAATACAGCATATACTGTTAAACATTATAAAATGGATGTAGATGGAACAAACTATACATTAGCAGACACACAAAATTTAACAGGAACAACAGACACTTCTGTAACACCAACAGTAAATACATATACAGGTTTTACCGCACCAAGCGCGCAAACAGTAACAATATCAGGTGATGGTTCTACAGAAGTAATATATAATTATACAAGAAATAAATATACATTAACGATAGAAGATATAGAATACGTAAAGGAAGATAAGTCAGGAGATTATTATTATGGTGCTGAAGTTACAATAGAGGCTGATACACGAGAAGGTTATACATTTACAGGATGGAGTAATGGAGAAACAGATAATCCATTAACAATAACAATAGGATTGAGTAATATAACAATAAAACCATTATATGAAGCAAATACATATACAGTAACATTTGATACAGATGGAGGATCAACAATATCCAGTCAAACAGTTGCATATGGAAATAAAGCAACAAAACCAACAAATCCTACAAAAACAGGTTATACATTTGATAACTGGTATACAGATGATACTTATGCTACAACATTTGATTTTGATAATACAGTAATAACAAGTGATATTACGATATATGCTAAATTTGATGAATTAAATGTTTGTGATGATAACGAAAATATAACAACTCTATCAAGTACAACATGTTCAAATAATGAAAATATCACAGTAGGTGATGGAATAGTATGTAAAAGAGCAGTAAAACTACACGAAGAAACATGTTCACAAACAAGTGGTTATTGTTATTCTGCAGGGTATACAACAAGTGGTTCAAAAGGAACAAGTACAATAACATATGGAAATTGTGGAACAAGTGGAACACTAGTTTCAGGAGATGCATTTACATGTGATGTAAATGGAGACGGAACATATGATGAAATAACAGAAAGATTCTATTATGTAAGTGATTATTATGATACAACAAATAAAGTATTTGATACATCAACAGCAGTTCTAATATATTATAATAATGTAACAAGTGGCGTATCATGCAATAAAAATAAATATGCGTATTATTCAAGTGCTAGTGAAAACTGGCATGGGCCAGTAACATTAATTTCTCAATTACCAACAACAAGTCAATGGACAAATGTAAGTTTAAAAAATACATCAAGAGCAATACTAGCTGAATATCAAACTACACATGATTCCGCAACTACATCAGGGGGAACATTACCAACAGACTTTAGTTATAGTGGATACGCAGCAAGATTCTTAACAGCAAAAGAACTAATGAGTGGATGTAATTTAAGTGAAGTAGGAAATTATAGGACAGGAGAATTAGATAGTTGTAATTATTTGATGGAGAATACAAAATATGCAAAATCAAGCTTAGGATCATACGGACACTGGTTAGAAACGCCTCTTGCGTCTTACGCTAACTACGTCTTCAATGTCAACGGCAACGGCCGCTACCGCAGTGTCGACAACTACAACGCTAGCTATTCTAGCAACATCGGCGCCCGTCCCACAATTGAAGTTCAAAAATCTAAAATTTCTTATTAAAAGAATGTGATAAATTACAAATTGAAATAATAAGAGGATAATAAATAAAGTTCAAATAGGCTGGGAAAAGATAAGACCAGCCTATTGTTTTGAAAGGGGTAAACAATGGAAAGTAAACATTCTGCAAAAAGATATGAAACAAAGGAAAGGCAAAAGAGAAAAATAAAATTTAATATAAGAAGTTTACTAATGCTAGTATTTATTGTTTTACTTATATTTTCAGGTATAAAAATAATAAAATGGATCTTTGCTAATAAACAAAATGAAGAATTGCAAAGTAATCTTTCTCAATATGTAGAAATAAAAGAAGATGAAAAAGACACACAAGATAATGGGTATAAAATAGATTTTAAGGCATTAAAAGAGAAAAATAGTGATACAGTAGGGTGGCTAAAAGTAAATGGCACAAACATTGAATATGTTGTTGTAAAAGGAACAGATAATAGTTATTATCTAAAACATAATTTTGAAAGACAAAGTAATAGTGCAGGATGGATATTTGCAGATTATAGAAACAAGTTTGATTATATAGACTATAATACAGTTATCTATGGTCATAATATGAAAAATGATAGTATGTTTGGCACACTGAAAAATGTTTTAAATGAAGAATGGTATAACAACGAAGAAAATAGACATATAGTATTAGTTACTGAAAGAGGAACATTTACTTATGAAGTATTTTCGGTATATGAAGATAAAGCAAGTGATTACCCAATTACAACTGAATTTAAAAACGATAATGAATATCTTAAATTCTTAAAAACAATTAAAAAGAAAAGTAAATATAATTTCAATGTAGATGTATCAGAAGAAAAAAGCATTTTAACATTATCAACTTGTGCAACTAATAATCAAAACAGAGTGACATTACATGCAATAAATATAAAATAAGAAGTATCGGAATATTAAGATA
>CAZJSD010000048.1:3225-8285 GCA_964548815.1 uncultured Muribaculaceae bacterium | reverse complement strand
CTTTGTATTAAAGCTTTCAGATACATCAAAAATTACAATAGTTTCATCATTCATAGTTTCATATAATTTTTTGAAAAATTGCGTGAGTTTTTCCTTGTCGTTATCAAATTGCAAAGTACTATATGGAATAATAATTAAATCAAATTTCTTTGATCCGCAATAATCAAGAAAATCAATACATATCGTATTAACATTTTTTTCTTTATTTTTTAAACGAACTAATCGTTCTTTATCAAAATCAAGTGCAGTAATATTTGCATATTTAGTTAATGGAATAGCAACACGACCTGTTCCTGCTCCTATTATCAAAATGTCTTTAGAATTATACAATTTAATTTGATTTATATAATAATTAATATCATCGTTTTGTCCTTTTAATGTGTGGAAATTATAAAAATCATACATTAATGCTAATAAACTTTTCTTGTCCATAGTTACTTTTCTCCATAATCGTATACATTCAAATATAAATTATCCTTATTATTCCAGTGAAGGTTATAAAATCTACTTTGATAAGCCCCAAAGGAAATATTCCAATCTTCTATTGATTCGAATACAGACCCTTCAAAATCCATGTATCTAACAATATCATTATTAATTAAATATTCAAACATTTTGTAATAAATATATGCAATTGCTATATCGTCCTTTTCATCTTCATAATATGAATACAAAATATACGCTGTATTTGAATCCCACGCAATATGAACACCACCTATTATTTTATCGTTTTCTTTAGCAACGAAACACATACCTCTACTATTATTTATTGTTTCATTTATGTATGTTTTAACAAAATCAGAAGTAGACTCAAACCCATATTTTGCTTCCCATTTCATAGCTTTATTTACATCAAAATACTTCATAGTAGAATCAACTATAAACTCCACATTCCTATTTTTAGCTTTTCTTATATCTTTCTTTCTATCACTGCCAAAACTATTATAAATTTTTTCAATTCCTATTGATAAATCTAATTTATAAGTATAACGTACTTCAGGTGTAAAATTTGCTCTAATAAACGGCATTATGTCAATAATATTATTATCAGTAGAAAAGTTAACTTCATCATAATTGCTTTGTAAATAATTACATAATGATTTTTCTACATTTCTTATAAACCTAATTTTATTTCTTTCTTCATTTGGAAGATTAAAAATAACAGGCCCACCATATGGAATATACATTGTACTTTGTGCTATCACTCTGCTATTATTACTATTAAAAACCGGCATAAATCCTACCAAATTCTTTTTTTGATCATATATTCTTAGAATTTTTTCGCTTTGCTTTAACTTCAAAAACCAATCATATGCAAAACAAGTACCATTAAAGCTGTTATCAATTTTTTCATTGATATTAGGTATATCACTAACATTGCCTAGTTCAACGTGCATATTACCCCTCCTTTTTATAAATAATAATATGTTTCCTATTTATAAAACTATTTTTCAATGAATCATATGTTTTATTTCTTCGCCCCCAAAAATCAATATTAATCTGATTTTCAAGTGATGCAATATATTCTAAATGATTAAATAATACCATAAAACCTGCATATTTTTTTCTTCCAATGTATGAAGCACCCCATTTAACTGCATACCAACAATTATTTTCATCTTTAAACATTAAGGAATATGCTAGTGGATTATCATCATTATCACAAATTACATTCAAATTACTCTTATCCCTTTTTAATAGCAAAAAAGGTAAATATTGTAAATCTTCACGATTTAAGCTTTTCATATCAGAATTTTCTTCTTTTTTCCAAGAATCAAAATCTATTTTTAAAACATAATTCCAAAGTTTTAATACATCATTATTATTAGAATTATAAAATTTATAATTTTCTTTGTTATTCTTGTACATTTTATAATTTCTTTTAATTTGATTACCACATTCGTTCATAAAATAATTGGAAAGTTCTGTTTTAAGAAATAATCTTGGTGCTTCCCAACTATCAATTATCTCATATGTAAATTTATTATCAATTGCAATTTGCTTTATAGTATCAAGCCCTTGAGAGTCATTAATATAGCTAAATTTAATCTTATTACCTTCGTTTATTTTTTCTATCAATCCTTCAATTTCAGTTTGACTAATATTTGGATTAAAAAAGTTTTGACATATTAAAATTCCATTATCACTATAAAAATATAATTGTCCAACTTTAACTATTTTATTTATTGGATACCTAATGAACAATGATTCATTCCATATATCTGAATTACTAAAATTCATTTTTGTATTCCTCTAACTTTTTAACAATATACTTTAAATGTTTTTTCTTTACGGAAGCAGATAAACTAAACCAAGCGACTCTTTTAAATAATGATTCAGCATTTGGACATTTAGTTTTGTCATATTTAGAAATATTATATGGAAATTTTGAATGATGCCATGAACTTTCATATTTAAAAGTATCAAATGCATTTATAAGATTACTACAATATATATTAAACCCTATACCATTATCATTCATATATTTAATAAATTTATTACATTCATGTTCTGTATCAAATTCTATAGAAATATTTGAAAATACTAATTTACTATTTTTAACATAAGGTCTAAGTTTATAAAACTTTTTATCTATATGATCTATAATATAATCATAATTTTTCTTTTGCTTTTTTAATATAGTATTGATTTTCTTTAATTGTTCATTTGCGATAGCGCTTTGTAACTCTGTAATTTTAAAATTCTCACCAAATATAGTATTTTTATTCTCCCAAGTTGGATAATCACATCCAACTCTAAACCCACCATTATCATGATACATTTTTGCTATATCATATATTTTTTTACTATTAGTGGCTATAAATCCACCTTCACCAGATGTAATAGTTTTACCAGCTTGAAGACTAAAAGCCCCACAGTCTCCAATAGTACCAGCTTTTTTACCATTTAATTCAGCGCCAAATGCTTGTGCAGTATCTTCTATAACAATTAAATTATGTTTTTTAGCTATTTTCATAATTTTATTCATATCACATGGTTGGCCTTGCATATGAATAGCTAAAATTGCCTTAGTTTTTGAACTAATGTTTTTTTCTATTTCATTTGGATTTATATTCATTGTTTCATCTATATCTACAAATTTTGGAACTGCACCACATGCCAAAACACTACTAGCAGATGCTATAAAAGTAAATGGTGACATCAAAACTTCATCACCTGGTCCTATACCATTTGCAATACAACATAATTTAATTGCACTACCACCATTAGAACAAGCTAAAACATATTTCACTTCTAAGTATTCTCTCATATTTTGCTCAAATTCATCTGTTTTATAGAGTAATTTAGGGCCATGATATCTAAATAAGCTTTTACTTTTTAATACCTTTTTTGCTGCCTTAATTTCTTCCTTACCTATATAATGAGTACCTATAAATGGATCATTAGGAATTCTCATATTACCACCTCTTATATATTTTCACTATAAATTGTATCTGCAATTATAACAGACGCATTTTTATCAAATTTATTAAAAAATCCTTTTCGCAATTCAAAACTATTTTCTTGAGAAGTATTTAAATATTCCTGTACAAATTTATTAATTAGATTTCTATAATCTCCTAAATTAAATTGTTTAATATTATCAACAACCATATTAACACCAGTTGCTTCATCTAAATACATGGGAATTTCTTTATAAAAATCAAACGAATCCCAATTTAAGTTTTTAAATCCAAATTTCATTTTTTCATAATATTGTAATTGCAATAATTGACTATAATTTACCGCTGGTAAATACATAATATTAATATCTTTATCCAATGTTTCAATAAAATTACCTAACCCAGATGACATTATACAATGTGAAGATTCTTCCATTATTTTTAAATAATCTTCATTTGCTAAAGTAGCAATTTTTACTTTTTGATTTTGTTTTTCTAACTTTAAGTTATCAATAACTCTACTACCACCACATATAATAATTGAATTGAATTGATTTACCTCTTCAGTTGATAAAATATCATTTATTATTTTATTATAGAATTCATTAATTGTTGATTGTTCAAATAAGAAAGACGAAGCTCCGCCAACATTTATAACTAATTGATTTTTTTTGTTCTTAGATAATGAGGACTTCATATCTCGTACAGGGCCAACAAAAATAGGATTTTCAATAACTGTACCTACTCGTTTAAAATTATCCTGACATGGAAAAGTTTCTGATATAAAAAATTTTTTTACCTTTCCTAATTCATTTGGAATTTGATCCCACATCCATACTAAATTATCTACATAATAAGTATTTTTAATAAATTTCATTCCATATATAGCACCATTGACATTCTCACTTGAGAAAAAAATATTATATTTTTTAAATACATTATCAAATTTTTTTAAAGATTCAATATCGTAAGTATCACATAAATAAAAATTATCAAAAAAGCCGCTTAATTTTGCTTGTTCTAGTGAAATGCCAGAACCTATAAAATCGATTTCTACATCTTTATGTTTTTTTAACTCCCTAACTACGCTTAAGCAGGTTGCAATTGGTCCATAACCAAAGCTTTCAGCTGATACTAATATTTTCATTATCTTCACCTCTTATTTTTAAAATAACAATAATTAAACTGGCAATTAGCTTCATCACATTTAGTCTTACAATTCAATTCACTATTTAATAATTTCTTTTTTAAAACTTTTCTTTTTTCGCCATTCCATACTTCTTCCATTGATTGTTCTTTCAGTTCACCTATTTTGTAAATATTTCTATCCCTATGAATACTACAATCGCATGGATAAACAAATCCTGTAGGTGCATCAATAAAAGTACAAAAAGAAGGATATACACACCTTAAATCGTTATTAGATGATCTGTCTCCTAAAGCAGAAATATCATTTTTAAAGAAATCAATATTATCACATAAAAATTCTACACCTAATTTATGAGCTAATTCATAATAGTAAGATAAGTTTTTATTATAATTTATTATTTGTTCTTCAGAAAAAAACAACTCATCACAATCCTTTATAACTATTGGATTAATAAAATCAAAATTAAATTTATCTTTCAACTTAATAAAATTTTCAAAATCATCTAT
>CAZJSD010000048.1:0-3125 GCA_964548815.1 uncultured Muribaculaceae bacterium | reverse complement strand
TAATATATCATCATTTATAAATGGCTCTCCTCCACCTGTAAAATGAATATATTTTGTTCCCAGAATAGATAATTCATCTATCAATTTAAATATATCTATATTACATTTTTTTTCTTTATTAGTTCTAACATCACAAAAAACGCAATTTGCATTACATATATTTGATAAAGATAAATACACATAAAAAGGTTTTTCATAATAAGAAAAAATTTCTTTAGGTGTTTCTTCAATAAGTTTTAAATACATTTTATACACCTTCTTTAAGTAGCAATTCTTGTTTAACAATACTAATGATTGTTTCAAGCATCTCATTATCTAAAAATTTATTACATTTATGATATTCTGTTGGAGATAAAACATTTAGTCCCATTAAAACTGGGGAATATTGATAATTATCTTCAATTAAAATATGCATTTTTTTATCTAATGCAGATGCCCATCCTAATTCAACATGAACTCCTCCAGATATTCCTTTTGAAATATTATTTCCTGGTATAACAACTAAAAAGTCACTACTTTTTACGCCTTCAAAATCACTTTTAGTGCATTCTTCAGGTCCTTTATGGTCAATACCCCAATTTTCTCTTTTTATTGCCAAATAATATTCGCAACCCATTTCTTCTAGTTTTCTTGTTAAATTATTAAAAAATTCCTTATATTCATCTTTAATTTCATATTTTTGCTCATCACATAATCCTGTAAAAGGACATGAAATAAATACTCTCATTAATTCACCTTCTTAAAATATTTTTTTGATTTTATAATTTCGTTTGTTAAAGTAGTTTCAGATATACATAAATTATTTTCAATCCCTAAACCAATTTTTCTACCGTCTGAATTTACATTTCTATGGAAATCACTTCCGACAGAATATAACAAATTATTACTATCTGTAATATCTTTTAACCATAATGTATCTTTTTGTGTACAATCGGATTGATAAATTTCTATACCATCTATTCCCATAACAGATAATTTATCAATAATTCGTTTAACCATATCTCGATCAGCTGAAAATTTATAAGCCATAGGATGTGCAAAAACAACATATCCTCCAGCTAAGTGAATAGCATCAATTACTCTTCTAACATCTAATTCATAATCAATTCCATAACTAAATCTATTGATCTTATAATAATTTCTGATTTCATCTAACAATTCTGTTTTAAATCCGGTCGTTTCTAAACATTTTATAACTTCCCTATCAAACCAACAGTATCTAGTAATATCTAATTTTCTAATTTCATCTTCTGGAAGCATTCTTATTTTACTTTTAAGTTCTTTCAACAATTTTAAATGTGCATTTATTCTTTTATATTTCATCTCATTTACAAGCGATTGAAATAAAAGATTTTTTTCATCAAAGCAGTATCCAAGAATATGTATCTTAATGATTTGATTAGCATCATAAATATATGATGAAAATTCAATCCCATTAATTCCCAGCATATTTTCCGAAATATTATTTTTAAATTCATTCAACCCACTAATACTGTCATGATCAGTGATTGCAAATATTCCAACATTATTATCTGACGCAAAATTAATCAACTGCTTTGGCGAAAAAGTGCCATCAGAATTATTTGAATGTACATGTAAATCTATAATTTTATCTTCAGGCATATTTATTCCTCCTAAATAAAATTATAGAGAAAATTGGTTTTTTTTACCAATATTAAAAATTTATGTTGTATAAGTATTGCTTATAAGTAAAAAACAGAACTAATTAAATTAGTCCTGTTTAAAGGTTTTAATAAATTCTTTTATAATATCATGGTTAAATTTTTTATTATAAGCAATTGAAACTGGTGTTAATACTTGTTCAAAATCAACATTCAATTCATAAAGAATATGTTTATCAATGTCTTCTTGTACAAATTCTTTAATCATCCAGCCTATTCCTAATCCTTCAATAATTAATTGCCTTGAAATCGATGATGAATTTGCTTCTATTAATGGTGATAAAGTTATACCACGTTCTTTTAGCTTATAATCAATCATTTTTCTATTAGATGTTGTTTCTCCAGGTAAAATTAAAGGATACTTTAGCAATTCTTTTAAATTTATTTGTTCACTTTTTGATAAATTAGCATATTTTTCCCCACAAACAAAGCAACTATCTAAATCTAATATTTTAGTTGTTGCAAGTAAATCATCTTCTAATTCATTCATATTTGTATCTATTACAACATCTAATTCTCTTTTCTTCAACATTATAATCATTTCGTCTGACTTTTTATTAACGATATTAAATTTAATGTTAGGATATATTTCATTAAACTTCTTCAAATATTTAGAAAGGTAAAAAGCTCCGATATGTGCTGGAACGCCAATATTTATTATTTCAAAAGAGGCATCTTTAGCCTTTTGTATAACAGTTTTATTTGCAATTGCCAAATTAAATATTTTTTCAGCATAATAATATACAACTTCACCAGCAGGTGTTAATGTAATTGTACCAGATGAAGATCTTTTAAATAATTCAATGTTCAATTGATCTTCAAGTTTTTTTATCGTTTGGGTAACAGCTGGCTGAGATATATATAATTCTTGCGATGCCTTTGTAAAGCTATGATATTTTGCAACCAAATAAAATGTTTTATATGCATTTAAATCAATATTCATATTAATACACCTCTTATCTTCTTATAGTTTTTTAATATCTGTATACATGCGATGATGATAACCTTTTTTATCATAAAAACTGATAGCATTTTCATTATAAGCAAATACATCCACTAAAACGTACTCACAATCAACGGATTTAAAGTATTCTTCCATTTTCTCCATTAATTTTTTACCTATACCTTTAGTTCTAATTTTTGATGTAACAATCAATTCAGTAATCACACCTCTTTTTGGACATTTATAATCTAAATAATCATATTCATTATATTGTGGTATAATTCCCATTATAAGTCCTATTGCTTTATCATTCTCAACAGCAATGTAACATTTACCATTATTTTTATTTACCTCATTTAGATCTACCAAAGCCATTTTTTCATGATATTCTGGATGCACAATATCTAATTTATCTTTATCAATCGAAACAATATATTTCTCGAGTTCAGTAAGCAAGTCCCTAATATCATCTAAGTAACTATCATCATATTCAATTATTT
>CAZJSD010000047.1:0-8786 GCA_964548815.1 uncultured Muribaculaceae bacterium | reverse complement strand
TAATTCCAGTTGTAAAGCATTTCCCAGGACATGGTCTAGTTAAAAGAGACTCACACATCTTATTACCAGTAATAAGTAAGGATATAAAAAAAGAGGATGATATATGTCCATTTATAGAAGCAATAAAGGAAAATGTCCCAGCTATTATGATTAGTCATATTATGTTAACAGAAATGGATAAGATATATCCAGCTAGTTTATCTAAAAAAGTAATAAAAGATTATTTAGTAAATGAATTAGGATATAAGGGATTAATAATAACAGATGATTTAAAGATGAAAGCAGTTAATTTTGTATATGGTTATAAAAAGTCTGCATTAAAAGCAATAGAAGCTGGAGAAAATGTTATATTAATAGGATCTGATTATGAAGAAGTAAAAAAATGTATTAATTTTATAAAATTAAAACTTAATGATTCTTTAATAGATGATATTAATACATCATATGAAAAAATAATTAGTTTAAAAGAAGAATATAATTTAAATGACGATAAAAAAGAAAAAATAGATATAGAAAAATACAATAAAAGAATAGATAAAGTAAGAAATTCAGTTATTCAGTAACTGAATTTTTTGTATATTATTTCCTAAAATTCATAGAATATAATAGGAGGTATATATGAGAATAAATATTAAACAACTCTTATTTTATATATTAGTAACTATAGGAATAGGTTCTTTTCCTGCTTTATTTATTAAATTCTCAGATAATTATAATAATCTTAATAAACCACCATTATCCCCACCAGGAATAATATTTCCAATAGTGTGGACTATTCTATTTATACTTATGGGTATTTCAATTTATAGAATAGTTAGAACTAAAGATTTTGGAGTAGATAGTTTAAAAATATTATATTTTGTTCAACTTATTGTTAATGCACTATGGACACCAATATTCTTTGGATTAAATGCATATCTATTTGCGTTTATATGGTTAATTTTACTATTAATACTAGTAATAATAATGACAATTAAATTCTATTATTTAGATAAAACTAGTGCATTTCTTTTAATTCCATATATAATTTGGTTAATTTTCGCAGGATATTTAAACTTTTCTATTTACATTTTAAATTAAAGTGTTAAAATATATATTACATTTTTTGGGGGTGTAAGAAATGGAAAGAATTAATTATTCAGATTTTGACAAATCTAGATTAGATTATTATGGAAATGGATTTAATAGTGACTACTATCTAAATGAAAGAAAGGAAATCTTCAAGATTTTTAAGGATAAAAATATAGATGTTTTAGATAGAAGAGAAAAAGTTTTAGATGCTTACGAGAAAATTGATAGTGATTATATATCAAAAGCAACTACAAAAATAATGAAAAATGATGTATTAATAGGATATGGATCAAAATTTTTAGATGGAGATAAAATGAGTACTCTTATTAAAAAGAGAGGAATGCTTACTGAATTAAAAGATATCATTGAATTATCAAAAAGAATAGAAAGAATTCACAATAATGAGGGAAATCCAGTAATTGGTGATATTAACTTTGATAATATCATAGTTGAAGGAGATAATAATCCAATATTCATTAATCAAGAAGATTTTGGAATTAATGGAATCAAACCAGAGACTATATCTTCAGAATTGTATCATTATTGTACTGTAAAAGATTACGATATGAATATTTCTCAAGATAGTGATAGATTAGCATTATTATTAGCTTTCTTTTATAAAACATTCGGAAGAAATGTTATTCAAATGAGAGAATTTATGTATAATGATTATAAGTTCTTATATCCTTATTTAGAAGATTGTAAAGAAGTTTACGAAGATATAATATCTAATCATAAAGAAATGCCAAAAGTACCATATTTACATAATATATTAAAAAAATAATTACGATATTTCGTAATTGTTTTTATTTTATATTGTAATCCTACTAAATAGGTAGTATAATATAATTCGTTTAGAGGTGTTTTATGAGAATAGGTACTAGAGGGAGATATGCATTAACGATAATGTTTAATCTTGCGAAGAATTATGATAGTGGAAAATATATTTCACTAAAAGAAATATCTGAAAATGAAAATCTATCTTTTAAATATCTAGAAAAAATAATGGTAGATTTAAATAAAGATAATTATTTAGATGTATTAAGAGGTAATTCTGGTGGATATAGACTAAAAAAAGAACCAAAAGAATATTCTTTAGGAGAAATACTTAGAAGAGTAGAAGGTGATTTATCCCCAGTTTCATGCGCAACAACAGGTATTTGTGATAAAGAAAAGAAATGTGCAAGTTACCCATTCTTTTTAGGTTTATATAAAGAAATAAATGATTATGTTGATAGTAAGACACTTGCGGACTATTTATAAGGAGGATATATGCTTAAGATAAATAATTTACATACAATTGCGGTAGATGATAATACTGAAATATTAAAAGGATTAAATTTAGAGATAAATAAGGGTGAAGTACATGTTATTATGGGTCCTAATGGATCAGGTAAAACTACTTTATCTAACACTATATTAAATAATCCTAGATATAAAATAACAGAGGGAGAAATAGTATTTGAAGGAGATATAATAAATGAATTAAAAACAGATGAAATAGCAAAAAAAGGTATATTTATGTCATTTCAAACTCCAGAAGAAGTTCCTGGTATTAAAGTATCTGAATTTTTAAAAACTGCTAAAAATTCTATTTCTAAAGAAAGAGTAAATTTATTTAAATTCGCTACTGAATTAGAAGATAATATGGAAAAACTACATATGAATAAAGATTATATGAATAGAGAATTAAATGTAGGTTTTTCTGGTGGAGAAAAGAAGAAAAATGAAATATTACAACTACTTACTTTAAATCCAAAACTTGCGATATTAGATGAAACAGATTCAGGATTAGATGTAGATGCGATTAATATAGTTTCTGAAGGTATAAAACTATTTAAAAATGATGATAATGCAGTTCTTATTATTACTCATGGAACAAAGATACTTAAATCTTTAGATGTAGACTATGTACATATTTTAGTTAATGGAAAAATAGTAAAAACAGG
The DNA here is from genome assembly GCA_964548815.1 of uncultured Muribaculaceae bacterium. Classification (GTDB taxonomy): domain Bacteria; phylum Bacillota_I; class Bacilli_A; order RF39; family UBA660; genus RUG13038. Next base: position 5,766 of record CAZJSD010000047.1, on the reverse strand, counting down.
AGATTCATCTTTAGCTAAAGAAATAGAAGAAAACGGATATAAAAACTATGAAAACTAGAGTAGATATAGATACAAATATTTATAATAAAAAAGCTAAAGATATATATGTAAGTAAAGAAATAGGATTAACTAAAGAAGTAGTAGAAAGAATAAGTAAAGAAAAAAATGAACCAGATTGGATATTAGATATAAGATTAAAAGCACTTGATTACTTTTATAAATTACCTATGCCAGATTGGGGACCAGATCTATCAGAACTTGATTTAAATAAAATCGCAACTTATGTTAAACCTGGATTTAATATGGCAGATAAATGGGAAGATGTTCCTGATGACATTAAGAATGTATTTGATGAATTAGGTATACCAGAAGCAGAAAAAAAATCACTTTCAGGAGTAGGTGCGCAGTTTGATTCAGAAATGGTATATCATAAAATGTCGGATAAATTAAAAGAACAAGGTGTTATATATTGTAACTTTGATACAGCGATTAAAGAGTATCCAGATTTATTAAAAGAATATTTTACAAAAGCTGTACCAATTATGGATCATAAATTTATCGCGCTTCATTATGCATTATTCTCTGGTGGTTCATTTGTATATATACCAAAAGGAGTACATTTAACTGATCCATTACAATCATATTTTAGACTTAATTCTCCAGGAGCAGGTCAATTTGAACATACTCTTATTATTGTAGAAGATAATGCATCCATGGAGTTTATAGAAGGATGTTCTGCTCCAGGTTATAATAAGCTTAATTTACACGCAGGATGTGTAGAATTATTTGTTAAAGAGAATGCATATTTAAGATTTTCAACAATAGAAAACTGGTCTAAGAATATGCTTAATTTAAATACTAAAAAATGTTTAGTAGAAAAAAATGGTAAGATTGAATGGATAATGGGATCATTTGGATCAAAGATATCTATGCTTTATCCTATGAGTATATTAAATGGAGAAAACGCTAAGTGTGAATTTACTGCGATATCATTCGCAGGTTCTGGTCAAAACTTAGATACAGGTTTAAAAGTAGTACATAACGCTAAAAATACAAGTACTGTTGTTAATTCCAAATCTATATCAAAAGATGGAGGAATATGTACTTTTAGAAGTAATGTATTAGTTAATAAAAATGCATCTAAATCAAAACTAGCATTATCTTGTGAATCACTAATGCTAGATAGTAAATCAAAAAGTGATACTATTCCAGCATGCACAATACTTAATGATGACATTACATTTTCTCATGAAGCATCAATTGGTAAAATTTCTGATGAAACAATATTCTATTTGATGAGCAGGGGTATATCAGAAGAAGAAGCTAAATCTTTAATTGTAAGAGGATTTGCTGAACCAATCGCAAAAGCATTCCCAATTGAATATGCAGTTGAGATGAATAGATTAATAAATATGGAATTAGAAGGGACGATAGGATAATGGAATATATATTAAATAAGAGTCCTATCAGGACTACTAATAATTTTAAAGTAAATGATTTTAAAATTGATTTAGATATTAAAGAAACTGAATTTAATTCTTTTGAATATAAGAATATTGATATTAAAACTGAAATAAAAGATAATCTAGATTCTAAGATAGGTTTACCTTCATCTAAATATTTATATGTAGAATGCACTGGTAATGATTTAGGTTACTTAACATATAATTTTGATAATAATTATCTAGCTTCTGAAATACATGTTAATTCAGATATGATTATTATGTTTATTGGTGATAATGCATTTTTAAATACAAAGATAGTTATAGATTCTAATAAAGATAATAATATTACTATTATTAATTTAACTGGTAAAGATTCTAAATCATTTATATCTATTGAAAACACTGTGGAAAAGGATATTAAATCAACAGTTAATTATATAGAACTAGGTGGAATAGTAAAAGTATCTAATTATTATTCTATTAATAATGGAGAAAACTATTTTAATAGTTTATATCTAGGTAAAGATAATGATAAATTAGATTTAAATTATTATATAGGTCATAATAATAAAAATACTATTAGTAATATAAATGTACAAGGGTCATTATTAGATAACGCATATAAATCATTTAAAGGCACAATTGACTTTTATGAAGGTTCATCTAAATCTATTGGTAAAGAAATAGAGAACTGCATACTTTTATCAGATGATGCGGTGTCTAGATCATTACCTATGCTTTTATGTCATGAAGAAGATGTAGAAGGTGCGCATGGAGTATCAACAGGTAAAATAGATGAAGAAAAATTATTCTATTTAATGAGTAGAGGAATTGATGAAAAAGAATCTAAAAAACTAATAATAAACGCAAATTATAATTTAGTAATAGATAATATTCCTGATAATGAAATAAAAGAATTAATAAGAGAAGAAATAAATAAGAAATTATAGAATAGTCTATAGTTTCTTTTTAAATTCATGATATAATTATTTAGGGTGAACATATATGAATGAACAAATTATAAAAGAAATAGCGTTAGAACAAGGTATTAAGGATGAACAAGTATCAAAAACATTAGAAATGTTACAAGAAGGAAATACTATACCTTTTATCGCAAGATATAGAAAAGATGTAACAGGTAATCTAGATGAAGATAAGATAAAAGCAATATCTGATGTTTATGAATATCAATGTAATTTATTAAAAAGAAAAGAAGATGTAATAAGATTAATAGATGAAAAGGGTCTTTTAACTGATGAACTTAAAGAACAAATTATGAAAGCAGAGAAATTAGTAGATGTAGAAGATATTTATAGACCATATAAAGAAAAGAAAAAGACTAAAGCTACTGAAGCTATTAAGAATGGGTTAGAACCACTAGCTAAGATAATCTTGTCTTTTCCAGATACTTTATATGTGGATAAGTTTATTAATGAAAATGTTAAGACTAAAGAAGATGCGATTCAAGGTGCAATGTATATAATCGCAGAATATATTTCAGATAATGCATATTATAGAAAATGGATTAGAAATTTTACTTTTAAAACAGGTAAGATTAAAACTAAATTAAAAAAGAATGCAGTAGATGAAAAGAAATTATATGAAATGTATTATGAATATGAAGAAGAAGTTAAGTTTATTAAACCTCATAGAGTTTTAGCAATCAATAGAGCAGAAAAGGAAGATGTAATATCTGTTTCTATAGAAGTAGATAAGAATAAAATATATTCATTCTTAGAAGGAAAGATTGTTAAAAAAGAAAATGAATGTGCAGAACTAGTTAGAGAATCTATAAAAGATAGTTATGCAAGACTTATTGGTCCATCTATTGAAAGAGAAATAAGAAGTGAACTATCTGAAGAAGCAGGAGACACTGCAATTGAAAACTTTGGTAAGAACTTAGAAAGTTTATTACTTCAACCTCCAATTAAAGATAAAAGAGTACTTGCTTTTGACCCAGGTTATACTAATGGTTGTAAACTTGCATGTTTAGATGAAACAGGAAAATATTTATATTCATGTGTTATAAGACCATTCGCATCATCTGAAAAGTCATTAATAGATTCAAAAAACACATTATTAAAACTTATAAAAGAATATAAGATAGATATAGTATCAATAGGTAATGGAACAGCATCTAGAGAATCAGAAAAACTAATCGCAGATTTAATAAATGAATATAAATTAGATACTAAATATATTATTGTTAATGAAGCAGGGGCCTCTATTTATAGTACTGAAAAAGTAGCGCAAGAAGAATTCCCAGATTTATCTCCTAATGAAAGAAGTGCAGTGTCAATAGGCAGAAGACTTCAAGATCCACTTGCGGAACTTGTAAAAATTCCACCAGATGGTATAGGTGTAGGTCTTTATCAACATGATGTATCTGATTCTAAACTAAAAGATAGATTAGATTTCGTTGTGGAAAAATCAGTTAATACAGTAGGTGTTAATATTAATACAGCATCTTCTTCAATTCTTAAATATATTTCTGGTTTAACAAAAAGATCTATTGATAAGATAATAGAATTTAGGAATAAAAATGGTAAGATTACATCAAGAGAAGAATTAAAGAAAAAGAAAATATTAACAGATAAAACATATGAACAAGCAATTGGTTTTATGAGAATACTTGATGGTGATAATATCTTAGATAAGACATCTATCCATCCAGAAAGTTATGATGTAACATTAAAGTTACTAGAATCAATGGATTTAAAATTAGAAGATATAGGTACTGAAAAACTAATTACTAAACTAGATAATATAGATTTAGAAAAGAAATCTAAAGAATTAAATATCGATATATATACTTTAGAAGATATAGTTAAATCATTACAAAAACCTAATAGAGATCCTAGAGATGAATTACAAGCACCTATTCTAAAGAGTAATGTACTTGAAATAGATGACTTAGAAAAAGGAATGAAACTAGAAGGAACAGTTAGAAATGTAGTAGATTTTGGTGCTTTTATAGATATTGGCCTTCATAATGATGGTTTAGTACATATATCTGAAATATCAGATTCATATATTAAACATCCATCTGATGTATTATCAGTAGGAGATATAGTAACAGTATATGTTAAAAATATATTTAAAGATAAAGAAAAAGTTGCATTAACAATGAAAGAAGAATCATAAGATTCTTCTTTATTTTTCCCGGCTTTTACCTTGATAAACGAATTTTTGTTTATTATAATTTTATTGTAACATTTAATGTGAGTGTCATCCTCCAATCCAACAGGAAAGGAGGTAGATAATAATGAAGTTTAATACTTTTATTTTAAAAGTTTTAAAATCCATTTCTATAATTTTATTACTCTCTACCTTACTGGTATTAGCAATAAAAAAATAGACACTCAATGCTGAGTGTCCAACCCTTATTGAGGATGACATTCACTTGCAGAAATTAAATGTTCCTCTTTTTTATTTTATGAAGTTTCCTTCATTACATGCATTATAACATATATTTATTAATAATGCAATTTATAGTATAATCAAATTAGGGAGATTAATATGAAAGAAGTATTTATTAACAAGGAAAACTTATTGGAATCTGAAATAGATGAGGTTGTAGTTAGAACTAAGGCATTAATAATAAATGATAAAGAAGAAATAATTCTTGTTTATTCTAATTGGTCATATCAATTTCCGGGAGGTCATTTAGAAGAAGGAGAAACAATAGAAGATTGTTTAAGAAGAGAAGTAAAAGAAGAAATTGGAATAGATTTAGATAAAGAATTAAATTTATTTTATAAGATAAAATACTATAACAAGAATTATAGAGATACAAATAAAAATAGAGAGAATGATATTTATTATTACTTAGTTAAAACTAATAAAAAACATGATATAAATAATGTTTCTTCTGAAGAATTTGAAAAATATGGTAGTATGACAATAGTACAAATACCTATAAAAGATGTAGAAGAAACATTAATGAAAACAGTTAACGATAATAGTATTAATAAGATTATTTATGAAGAAATGATGAAAGTAATAAATGAATATTTAAAAGAAAAATAACCTAAAAAAACTATGGTTGGTAATATGAAATATAAAAAACAATTGACATAAATTTATAATAGATATATAATCTATTTATCTTGAAAACCTTTGATGGGAAGAGTAAAAAGATGGATTTTATAGAGAGTCTAGGTTAGGTGGAACTAGATATTAAAGTCTTTTGAACATGGTCCTTGAATAGGTGATTAACTGATAAGTAAGTTAATACAGGAGTGCCTGTTACAGCACATACCAAAATGGTTATTAAGGTTAATATAGTAATATATTAATGAAAAAGAGTGGTAACACGTTA
>CAZJSD010000046.1:0-8808 GCA_964548815.1 uncultured Muribaculaceae bacterium | reverse complement strand
TCTTTTTTCAAATCTCAACCGCACCACTTTATTTATAATTTAATTCTACCTCACAACTACTTTTAAAGTCAAATATTTTTCTTGGCATAGTGTTTATTTCAAAACAAATATCATCTAAGAATGATTGTGGAACATATTTCATTGAAGTGCCTTTTGGAATCCATCTTCTTACTAAAGCATTTGTTCTTTCATTAGTTCCTCTTTGAAATGAGCAATAAGGATCACATTTATAAAGTTTAACTCCCAACTTTTTAGCAGTTAATCCTAAAGCATCAAATTCATGTCCATTATCAACTGTAATAGACCTTACTAGTATTTCATTTCTAAGAATATATTCATATATTGTTTTATCAATATAGAATTCATTTTTATATTGAGCTTTTATTAACCATACTTTTCTTGTACATCTATCTACAATCGATATTATAGAACTATATTCGTTTCTTAAACCTACAATAGAATCAATCTCTAAATGTCCTTTTTCGTCACGTTTATTTATGTGTTTTGGCCTTAAACTTATTGGTAAAACTGTTCTATGATCAATATTCCATTTAGTATGTTTCATCATCCCACTCCTGTTTTTATTTTTTCTTTTTTTATAACACAACATATTTCTTTTTTTCTCTAATTTATCATTATTTATCCAGTTATATACTTGTTGAAATGTTGGACAAGGTGCATTTTTATATTTTATTTTAAATTTATGAACACATAATTCAACTGAACAATATCTATAATCATAATGACTATAAAAATAGTCTAAAAATATTGAATATTTTTCTTCTATATTTATTTTTCTTTTTTTATATATACCTGCCTTATATCTAGATATTGTTGAATGACTTATATTTAATATAGATGCCACTTTTCTCATTGACAACCCCTGATTAAGTAAAATATCAATTTCTACTTTCTTTTTTTCTGTCAATTGTGTATAATTCATATTGGAGTCCTTTCCTTGGCGGGTGGGCTCTTTTTATTGTATCAAAAAACCACACCAAGTGGTGCGGTTGAAATTTGAATTTAGGAAAAGTAACGATTAATTAACCGTTACTTTTTATATCCATTAATACTGGTAATATTATAGGTTTTCTACCTGTTTTAGAAACTATATAAGTATTTACTTCATTAATAATAGTATTTTTTAATTCATTATAATTAAAGTTCTTATTTTTTAATTCTTTAATTATTACTTCAGTAGCTTTATTTTCTATTTGTTTTAATAATACTTCATTTTCATTGACTAATATAAATCCTCTAGTTGCTATTTGTACTTTCCCAAGTAGCAATTTTTTCTTTATATCTATATTACAAACTAATACAAGTATTCCATCTCTAGACATTATTTTTCTATCTTTAATAACTACAGAACCTACATCACCAATTCTGTTACCATCTACATATACATCATAACAAGGGAAACTAATTCCTCTTTTTACTTTACCATTTAATAGTGTTAGAACATCACCATTTTGCATTATAAACGTATTATCTCTTGGTATTCCACAAGATACTGCTAAATCAGTGTGTTCTCTAAGCATTCTATATTCACCATGAATAGGCATCAAGTATTTTGGTTTTACTAATCTTATCATTAGTTTTAATTCTTCTTGATTACCATGTCCTGATGAATGAATATCATTTAATGTTGTATTTGTATAGGTTTTAACACCTTTTAATGCTAATAGATTTAATGTATTTGCAACTGCTTCACCATTTCCTGGAATAGGTGATGAAGAGAATATTACAGTATCAGTAGGTAATAATTTAATTTGTCTATGTGTTCCATTTGCTATTCTTGATAGAGCAGCTAATGGCTCTCCTTGAGATCCTGTACATAATAGACATACTTCTTCTGGTTTTAATTTGTTAGCTTCTTCAGGAGTTATTATTGTACTTGTATCATCAATATATCCTGATTGAATAGCAATTTCTACTTGAGTTTCCATACTTCTACCAAATAGAACTACTTTTCTATTATTTCTCTTTGCTGTTTCTATAATATGTTTTAATCTATAAACATTAGATGCGAAAGTCGCAACTATTATTCTACCTGTTTGTCTACTAAATAAATCACTTAATGCAGCATCTACCTTAGATTCACTAATTGAAACTCCTTCTTTTTCAGCATTTGTACTTTCACTCATTAATAAAGTAACACCTTCAGAACCAATTCTCGCAAATTTTTGTAAATCTGCCATTGGACCAATAGGAGTTAAATCAAATTTGAAGTCTCCTGTTTCCATAATTGTTCCATTTGGAGTATGAATTACAAGTGCAAAACTATCTGGAATAGAGTGAGTAGTTAAAATAAACTCTACATCTAAATGTTTAAACTTAAATCTACTATTTTGATCAAATATTACTATATTATCATATCCAATATTTCTTTCTGCTAATTTTTTCTTAATTAGATTTGCTGCTTGATTAGGCGCATAAATAACTGGAATATTAACTGTTTGAAGTAAAAAAGGAATACTACCAATATGGTCTTCATGACCATGAGTAATGAAAAGCCCCTTTATTTTATCTTCATTCTCTTTTAAAAATGTGTAATCTGGAATAACATAATCAATACCAAGTAAATCAGATTCTGGAAATAAAACACCGCTATCAATAATAATTAATTCATTTCCATGCATTACACAATACATATTTTTTCCAACTTCTCCAAGTCCACCAAGCGCAAATACTTTTGTTTCTAATTTATTATTAATTTTCATAAAATCTCCTTTCTTTTTAAGTAATTGCGTGATAACAATGAAATTATACTCTTTTTTTTTATTAAATGCAAGTTTATAAAGTATATTTATATAATTATTATATTAATATATTTCGTAGTAAAAATTTGACAAAAAAGACTGTTTATGGTAGTATATATCGCGTCATTTAAAGAAGGGGGTTTTTTGAATGAATGGAAAAATGAGAAAATTCTATAAAGAATTAAAGAAAATCAATAGAGGAAAAGCAAAATTTAAGATTTTTAACGGTAAAATTGTTTATTCAGATGATTTAGAAGAACTAAAAATACCATCAGGTTATGTATTGAAAGATAACGCTATTTTTATGAAAGGATTATTTAATAACAAAAAAATAGGAGAATTTGATGTTTATAGTAATGATGATGAGGAAATAAGTATAGATGATTTTGCATTTTCTGAATTATCAGATGAAGATGATAAAGATTTAGAAGATGAAAACAAAACTAGAAAAAATGATAAGAAGAATAAAAAGTCTAAATCTTCATCAAAGAAAAAAGATGATGAATTAGAATTAACTGAGGATTTAGAAGAAGATGATCATAATGTGTATAGAGTTTATAATGTTTCTTCTGATGATGAATTAGAATTATCTGAAGATTTAGAAGAAGATGAAAACGTAAATAATGAGACGACTACTACTAAAATAAAAGGCAGATCTTTTATTAAGCGTGCTTTTCATGCAATTGCGTATACTGTTGGTAAATTCTTTGAAAATTTTGGAAAAAGAAATATACTTGAGATTTCAGAAGATTTAATGGATGAAGAAAATGATGCTAATTATGATTTAAATAGAAGACAAAATCAAGAAAGAGAAAATTCAGAAGGTGGTAATGAAGAACCAACTGTTATAGAAGAAAACGTTATTAAATCTGAAAAAAATTCTCAAAACGAAGAAAGAAAAAAAGAAATTATTTCTAATAAACTTCAAGAAATAGCTGATTATATAGTTGAATCTGATAAATATATAAAGGCAAATGATTTAAGTTCTTTTGAAGGTAAATTAGATTATATTAACACTAAATTTGATGAATTGTATAATAGATTTCTAGATGGAGAATTATTAAAATCTAATGATATTTGTTCATTATATACTGATATTGTTACATTAAGAAAAGATATGCTAGATTATGTAAATAATAATCAAACAAATACATATCAATCAACTGCTGTTGAACCAAGTACTAGTCAATCAAGTACTGTTGAACCAAGTACAACACAAACAAGTACTGTTGAACCAAGTACAACACAATCAAGTACTGTTGAACCAAGTAGAAGTCAAACAAATACATATCAAACAGGATATAGTCAACCAAGTACAAGTCAACCAAGTACATATCAATCAACTTCTGTTCAATCAAGTACTGTTGAACCAAGTACAACACAAACAAGTACTGGTTACAATCAATATTCATATAACGATACACCACAAAATCCTATAATTGACATTATAGACCTTACTAAAGAAACATTCTCAAGTATTGATAATTATGACAAAGTAGAAATTCCAGAAGTATTTGGAGAAAATAAGAAAGTAAGTATTGATGAAGTTGGAGATAGAATTAAATATTATGATGAATTCTTAAAAACTCATGATTTATCACATCCTGATGATCAAGCAATGAAACAAAGAATGGAAAGCAAATTAGAATTATTAAAGGATATATACAACAGTGAGATGAAAGATAAAAATGATAAAATATATCAAAATGATTTAAGAACACAAAGAATGGCTTTCTATACTCAAAGATCAATGGATATTGATAAAGAAATAGAAAACAACGAAATAGAAAGACAAAATAGATTATTAAGATTTAAACAAGATCCAAGCGCTATTCAATTAGATGCTGATGAAACAAGAAGTTTCTATGAAAGAAAAGAGGCTTTAGAGGCATTAAAAGCAGAATGTTTAATGAGAAAAGAAGAAATAAATAAGTATTATCAAGAAGAAACTGATAAATTACAAGCTGCTTGGAGTTATTATAAAACAAGATAAAAGTGATTAAATTCACTTTTTTCTTTACAAAAAAAATGTATAATTTGTATAAATTACTAGTAAAATTAAATAAAATATTTTATAATATAAGCGAAATATATCAAAAAGGGAGAGATTGATATGGCAGATAAAAAGAAAACCACAACAAAGAAAGCATCAACAAAGACTACAGCTAAGAAGGCAACAGCAAAGAAAACACCTGTAAAAAAAGTAACTAAGAAAACTACAACTAAAAAAGATACACCAAAAGTAACAGTAAAAAATGTGGATAAAGAAGTAGTAAGATTAACTAACGAATCAAGATTCAGTGTTTGGGTAGATGTACTTATTTTAATATTCATTGTTTTAATGTTTTCAGTAATACTTTATGGCTATATTATTACTAAATAAGAGAGTAATTCTCTTTTTTTTTGCGTAATTTTAATGTATAATACTTATTAGGTGATAAATATGGGATTTTTTAGTAAATTAAAAGAAAAACTAAGTAATAAAAAAGTATTTGATAATAAAAAACAAGAAGAAAAATATGATAAAGGTTTAGAAAAGACTAGAAAAGAATTCTCAAATAAACTAAATAATCTAAATAAGAAATATAAAAAAGTAAATAGTGAGTATTTTGAAGAATTAGAAGAAATGCTTATAATGGCAGATATTGGTGTTAATACTGTTGTTAGTTTTATGGATAGATTAGTAGATAGAGCAAGAAAAGAAAAGATAGAAGATCCAGAAGAATTAAAAGAATTAATTGTTGATGAATTATTTATAATTTATGTTAATGATGAAATATTAGTTAATAAGATTAATTATAATGAAGAAGGTCCTACTGTATTATTATTTGTAGGAGTAAATGGAGTAGGTAAAACTACTACTATTGCGAAAATAGCTAAAAAAGAAAAAGATGCTGGTAAAAAAGTATTATTAGTCGCAGGGGATACTTTTAGAGCAGGTGCTATAGAGCAACTACAAGAATGGAGTCAAAGACTAGATATTGATATAGAATTTGGTAAAGAAGGTTCTGATCCATCTTCTGTTGTTTATAAGGCACTAGAAAGAGCAAAAAAAGAAGGATATGACATAGTATTAATAGATACTGCGGGTCGTCTTCAAAACAAAGTAAATTTAATGAATGAGTTGGAAAAAATAAATAGAGTTATATCAGGATTTATAGAAAATGCACCTCATGAAACATTACTTGTAATAGATGCCACAACTGGTCAAAATGGTATATCACAAGCTAAATCATTTAAAGAAATAACTAATATTACAGGTATAGTATTAACTAAGTTAGATGGTACTGCTAAAGGTGGAATAGTACTTGCTATTAAAGAAGAAGTAAATATACCAGTTAAATATATTGGTTTAGGTGAAAAGGCTGAAGACTTAGAAAACTTTGATATTGAAAAATATATATATGGATTGTTTAAGGAAATGATGTAATATGGATAAGCAAGATTTATTAATAATATTATTTGATTATTATGAGGAGTTATTAACAGATTCTCAAAAGAAGTATTTTATAGATTATTATTTTAATAATCTATCATTAGCGGAAATATCAGAAAATGAAAATGTAAGTAGAAATGCTGTTTCTAAAGATTTAAAACTAACTAAAGAGAAGTTAATTAATTATGAAGAAAAGTTAAAACTTTATGATAAAGATAAAAAAATAAGAAAAGTAATTGATAAAATTAATGATAATAGTATTAAAGAAGAATTAGAAAAAATATTAGATGAGTAGGTGAAATAATGTTTGAAGAATTAGGAGATAGATTAGATAAAGCGATAGGTAAAATAAGAGGTTATGGATCTATTACTGAAGAAAATATATCTGATGTTTTAAGAGAAGTAAGACTTGCTTTACTAGAAGCCGATGTTAACTATAAAGTAGTTAAAGAATTTACTAATAGTGTTAAAGAAAAAGCATTAGGTGAAGAAGTTAAAAAGAGTTTAAAACCAGATGAAGTATTCTTAAAAATATTAAAAGATGAATTATTAGAATTACTTGGTACTGATAAAGTAGAGCTAGAAATGAAAAAGAATCCTAATTTACTAATGCTTGTTGGTTTACAAGGTTCAGGTAAAACTACTACTATAGGAAAACTTGCTAATCACTTAAGAAAAAAGCATAGTAAGAAGCCATTAATAGTAGCGTGTGATATATATAGACCTGCTGCTATTGAACAGTTAAAAACTATTGGAAAAAGTTTAAATATACCAGTATTTGAAGAAGGTAAAAAGAATCCGGTTGAAATAGTTAAAGATGCATTAGAATATGCTAAAGAAAATAAGCATGATTATGTACTTGTTGATACTGCTGGTCGTCTTCAAATAGATGAAGCTTTAATGGATGAATTAATTAATATTAATAATGCTGTTAAAATGGACGAAATATTACTAGTACTTGATAGTATGATTGGTCAAGATGCTATTAATGTAATCACAGGTTTTAATGAAAAATTACCTTTAACAGGTGTTATACTTACTAAACTTGATGGAGATACTAGAGGTGGTGTCGCAATATCTGCTAGATACTTAACTAATGTCCCAATTAAGTTTATAGGTACATCTGAAAAACTAGATGGTTTAGAAGAGTTTGATCCTAATAGAATGGTTAGTAGAATTCTTGGTATGGGTGATATGATGGGTCTTATTGAAAAGGCTGAAAGTGTCATGAACGAAGAAGAAGCAGAAGAATCATTCAAGAAAATGAAAAAGGGTAAATTCGATTTAGAAGATTTCTTAAAACAATTTAAAACTGTTAAAAAATTAGGTTCATTAGAAAACATTATTAAGATGATTCCAGGTGCTAAAAAGATGGGTCTTACTAATGTACAAATAGATCCAAAAGATATGGCTAGAATAGAGGCTATAATTCTTTCAATGACACCAAAAGAAAGAAGGAATCCAGATATTATAAAAGCATCTAGAAAAGAAAGAATTGCTAAAGGATCTGGTTCAACAGTTCAACAAGTTAATAAATTACTTACTCAATTTGAACAAAGTAAAAAGATGATGAAAATGATGAGTAATGGTAATTTTAAGATGCCGTTTTAATATAATTAATTAGAGGTGAATAAATATGTGGGTTAGTATAATAGTAATATCATTAATAGGAACGTTATCACATTTCTTATATGATATATCAGGACATAATAAAATAGTAGGTTTGTTTACTGCAGTAAATGAAAGTACATGGGAACATATGAAGATAGCAATAACTCCTACATTATTATGGGGATTATATGATGGTTATGTATATGGAATAGAATCAAATTATTTTGTAGCGAAACTATGTAGTTTACTTGCAATGTGCATAATAATACCACTAGTATTCTATTCACAAAAGATATTTTTTAAAAAAGATAGTGCTATAATTAATATTTTATCTTTTTATGTAGCGATAATTATAGGGCAGTTTTTATTCTATCATATTATAGAAATGCCTGAATTAGATTTTATATTTAGTTATATATCTTGTATAGGGTTATTTATATTCTTTGGGGCGTATTTACTATTAACTTTACTACCATTAGAATTATTTATATTTAAAGATCCTATATCAAAGAAGTATGGTTTTAAGGGACATACAGAAGATTTTAGTATAATTCATAAAAAGAAATAGTTAATTATACTATTCAAAATAATTATAATCCTCATATCTTATATTAGATAAGGAGGATTATTTTTATGTTTGGTAAAAATTGTTGTAAAAAATCATGTTGCCCAGTAGTTAGTACTGAGTGTTGTCCAGTAGATCCGGTTTATGAGGAACCAATCCAAAATTGTATTCAAAAGGACTATGTTCATGAGGTAGTACATGTAGTTCCAATTCATACTAATGTTGTTAATAATCATATATATAAGCATAGTTATGTTCCTGAATATACATGTTCAGAAGAAAATATAACTACAAATATTAATGACAATTGTTCAGGTTATAATAGTTTTATGAATAACTAATTTAAGAGAAACTATTTGCTAGTTTCTTTTTTTGTGATATAATCCTAAATTTGACAGTTTTGAGAAAGTAAAAACTCCCTAAGCTTTATTTTA
>CAZJSD010000045.1:0-8822 GCA_964548815.1 uncultured Muribaculaceae bacterium | reverse complement strand
TTCAAAAGTTATTTTATATTATTTTCTTTGTTGCACTTGACTTTTTAATTTAGAAGAAAAAAGATAATTAGATGTAATAAAATACACCGCATTAATCTTTATTTACTTGTTTTATTCTTATAAATAATATCTGATACTCTTATATAATAATAGTCTTCTATTTTTTTATCTTTTCTTTCTTCATCTTCTGGATCTACTATTTTATGAACTATATCATTCTTTTTTTCTAATTCAATTAATTCTTTACTCTTCTTTCCTTCTTCTTTTGCTTTTTGTTGTAGTTCAACTAGCTTGTTATAGTCTTCTTTACTTTTATTATATGATTCCTCAGTTGTTCCTTCTTTATTAAGCATAATAACTACTCCATCATAGTTTTCAGGCATAGTAATTTCTGTTGTAACAATGCATTCTGATGGAACTTTGTAATGAGCTTCACCATTTTCTACTCCTAACTTTTCAGCATCTTGCCATTCACCCATATTAAACTTCTCTAGAACTCCAATTTTTGTTTCTTTTTTATTAAATACTATTTTAGTATATTTTGGTTTATCTTTTCCCTCTGTTTCTATACCATTTTTCATCAAATTATTTGCAGCTCCTACATTAGTTTGGTTAGATCTATATATTTCTCCTGTATAATAATCAAATACTCCTGGAGAAGTATAAGAATATGAATAATACCATTTCCCTTTATGTGATGTATAGAACTCTACATCAGTAGAAAGCTTACAATCAAAAGATAATTTAACATTACCATTCTTATCTGGTTTAGATACTTTAAAATTACTATATTCATACTTCATTTTATTATCAACAAATCTAATATCATCAAATTTAGTTTCAACATTATTTTCATCAACTGAATAAAAATATACACCTGACTCTAGTATACTGTTTGATTTAGAATACTTAACATTATCAAATTTTTCCATATAAGGAATATCCTTTTTAAAACAACCTGTTAATGTAAATAAACAAATTATAACTAATAAAAATAATTTCTTATTCATATGTACCTCCTATTCAAAATTAAATATTAGCCCTAATATACCTAATACTAACGGAACTATACTTGATATCATAGCCCACTTACCTACATTTACTATTTCTTCTTTAGGTGTATCTTTTCTATACGTTTTCCACAGCAATAATTCGCTATTATGTCCAGTAAACAAATATAATCCTGCGATAAATATACCTAAAGAAAAAACAAACATTAATATAGAAAATCCATTCATATTTACCTCTTTATTTATATAATCTTGTTTTCTTCATTAATCCTTTTATATTTGAGAGAATATTTCGAATTTTTCTTAAACCATAATAAGATAAATCAAATGTCTTATATTCAAATTTATGAATAATAAAATCAAACTCACCAATATACTCTACTACATATCCACCAAATCCTCTTTTAAATTCATATACTCCATAATTTGGACTCTTTGGATTAAAATCGCCACTTATTCCTCCAAAATCATATATTTTTAATCCTAATTCTTTAGTATATTTAATCATTTCCATTTGAACTAGATGAGGCGCCATTAAAGACATATATTCTTTATGTGTTCCTCCATATACATAGTTTCCTCTTTCTTGATCAAATATAAATACTCCTGCGCTGATAGGAATCTTTTTCCTTTTATCTTTTGAAATTAAATCATATAATTTATCATCTTTAAAATCTTTAATAAACTTATCTCTATCCAAATACGCAATTACTAGTCTACTTTTATTTTTTAAAGTTTTATCTAAATTATTATAATACTCCAAACTCCTATCAAAATGTTTTTGCCTTATCGCAGTACTTTCCATAATACCTTTAAAATCTTTTAAGTTTTCTTCATTTAAATCTACTATCTCTAATGGATATTTTTCTGCTTTTCTAATACATCTTCTACATCTTTGATCCATTTCACTTATTATTTCATCCATACTTTTATCTAAATCTAAGCAATAACTCCATCTAAATTGTAAATCGCTAGAATTTCCTTTAGTAAATCCATGATGTTTAAATCCTAATCTCTTTAAGTTATCAATTATATGTGCATTATTAAATTCTTCATCTACTATTTCACCATATTTATCATGTTTCCTATATTCAATTAATGGATCTATTTTAAATATTAAACCATTTTTCTTTTTTAAAAAACTTTTTATATTATTAACAAAGAACTCAAGTAATTCGGTATTATTATAATCTAATAATAATCCTCTTGGAGCGTAATAAAACTTTCTATTTAAAAATATTTTCTTTCCTAATATAGAAGAACACGCAACTACCTTACCTTTATCTTTTACTCCTAAAAAATAGCATTCCCAATTAGTTATCTCTTTTATTTTAGACCAATGATATGTTTGATAAAAAGAATTCCCTTCAAACTTAGTACGTGCTTTTTTAAATTCATCTACAGTAAGTTCAACAAATTTCACAATATTACCTTCTTTCTCTTACAGCACTATCAAGTATCTCTTTATAAAAATGTTGGTAATCCTTTTCGCCATAAAAAGTTCCACCCCATTTCCAGCCATATTTAGTAAATACTTTATATGCTAAATCATCAAAATCTATTTTACCTTTAAAATCTTTATCTCTATCTACATATTCTACTGCGTTAGATGGATATAATTCATTACCAGTAACATAAGGATTATATAATGGATTAATATCTATTGCTAAACCAAAACAATGCCATGATAATCTATCACTATTTTCAACTAATCTATAATTAAATGCTGATGTATTATTATCAGCCATTGAATCTTCATCAATTGCGTTATATTCCTCTACTAACTTCATTTTATCTATAAGATATTTATTCTCATATAATTCATAAAATATTTCTAATACTTCTTTCGCTACATCTTTATGAACTATCATTTCTCCATCTTTATGTTCTTTTCCATCAAAATCATAATACTTCATTTTTAAATATTTTATATCTTCATATTCTATTTTAGTATAATTATCACTGAACTCTTTAGGATATGATTTTCCAGTAATATATTCTTTTATTTTAGTAGATAAATCTTCATAATAAAAGCCATCTTTATAAGTATATCTATTTAAATCTTCTTTCTTTAATTTAGTAATACTTACACTATTATCTACTTTTTCTTTTTTAGAAGTATTCTTATTATCACCTAATTTAATTATAATAAACAGTGAAATTAATAATATAAATAATAAAATAAATATATTCTTAATTTTTATTCTTCTTTTCATATTTATTATTCCTATCTATTTCCAATAATGTCTTTACCTTCTTCTTCTAAACTTAATTTTAATACTTTTCTGTTATCTTTTATACTATTTCCTATATGTTTATTACATCTAGTAATTAGTTCATTCATTTTTATACTTTTAATTTTAACTTTTTCAACAAATAATATAGTTTCTTTTTCTTCTATAATTATTTTCTATTTTTTCATGAATCCTCCTATAAATCTAGTGATGGGTTAATCTTTAATGAATAGTCACTAAATAATCCTTTTTTATAATAATAGTATCCTGCTGAAGCAATCATCGCACCATTATCTGTACAATAATTTATATTAGGTACAACTAATTTAATACCTTTTTCAGCACATAATTTTTCAAATTCTTCTCTTATTCCTGAATTAGCAGATACTCCTCCCGCAATTAAGAGTTCTTTGACATTATATTCATCTATTGCCTTCATAGTCTTTTTTGTTAGATTTTTAACAATTATATTCTCAAAAGAAGTACATAAATCTTCTTTTCTTATTTCATTTCCTCTTTGTTTTTCATTATGAACTAAATTAATAACTGCTGATTTTATACCACTAAAGCTAAAATTATAACTTCCATCATCCATAGGAAGAGGCAAATCATATGTATCCTTACCTTCTTTAGATAATTTATCTATAACAGGTCCACCAGGATATGGAACATCTATTACTCTCGCTACTTTATCAAAGGCTTCACCTACTGAATCATCTACTGTTGAACCTATTTTCTTAAATGATAAATCTTCATCCATATATATTATTTCTGTATGACCACCTGAAATAACTAAACATATAAGCGGAAAATCTAATGTATCTACTAAACTATTAGCATATATATGGCCAGCCATATGATTAACACCTATTAATGGTTTGTTATGCGCTAAAGATAATGTTTTAGCAGCTTCTACTCCCACAAGTAATGAACCCGCAAGTCCAGGACCATAAGTAACCGCAATAGCATCTATATCATCAATTTTCATATTTGCTCTACTTAAACAATCATCAATAACAATAGTTATACATTCTGCATGTGAACGAGACGCAATTTCTGGAACTACTCCTCCAAACTTTTTATGTATATCTATTTGAGATAATGTTGTTGTGGCTATTTCTTCTTTTCCATTTTTAACTATTGATATACTTGTTTCATCACAAGATGATTCAATACCTAAAATATATATATCCTTCATTATTTCACTTCCTTAAGCATTAAAATGGCATCTACTCCATTATAATAACCTTTTCTAATAGAAACAGGTTTAAATCCTAAACTATTATACAATAATATTGCGTTTTTATTATCTTTTTTTACTTCTAATGTTACTTTTTCTATTTTATTATTATCAAGCATTTTATTTAATAATGATTTACCTATTCCTCTATTTCTATATTCTTCAAGTACAAATATATCTATTATTTCTGCATTCTCATATAATAGTTGATATATCAAGAAACCTACATATTTATTATCAATTTTATAAGAAAGAATAAAAGTATAATCGTTTATGATAGGATTATACTTTTCTTTATATTCTTTAAATAAATTTTCTATTATTTCAATATCTTTAATTTCTTCTATCATAACAAACTTTCCGCATCTATCTTTTTTAAATAATTTGGTTTTAAATCATGGCATCTTATTTCTTTATCCTTATAATAATTCATTAATTTTATAATATCTAATTCTGGTTTCTCTATATTTAAATCATTTATTTCTTCTGAAGAAATAAATAATATATTACCTTTAAGAGTACTTATATCTTTATCAAATATCTCTCTTGTTGAATATTTATCCACTATTATATCATTATAATCTTTATCATATATTCCATAGTACATTCTATTATTCTTATCGTTAATGATTGATACATAATAATCATAATTACTTTTAGAAAATACATATTGTTTTAGGGATGAAACAGGTATAACATTAATATCATTTGAATACGCAAGTGTCTTTCCTACAGTAACACCTATTCTTGTACCTGTAAAACTACCAGGTCCATTTACTACATATATTTTATTTATATCTTTAACAGTTATATTATTATCTTTTAATACTTCATCTATAAAAGGTACTAAATGAGATGCATGATCATTAATTGATTCTAATTCTTTTTTACCAATAATTTCATTATCTTTAACTAATATTACAACTAGTTTTTTTGAACTAGTATCTAAAAAAAGCGAGATCATAAAGCATCCTCGCATAATTCTTCATATTTTTGTCCATGTGGTACAAACTTCATTACTCTTTTTTCTTCCTCTAATACCTTAAAGAAAATATCTAATCTTTCTTCAGGAAGATAATCTTCAATCATATTAGCCCACTCTATAATAACAACTCCATCTTTATCAAAATACTCAGTTAAACCTATTGATTCTGGAGTATCCTCTAATCTATATACATCCATATGATATAAAGGCATTTCACCATTTAAATATTCCTTAATAATATTAAAAGTAGGACTAGTAATAGTTTCTTCTATACCCAATGCTGCCGCAAAACCCTTTGTAAAAATTGTCTTACCTGAACCTAGTTCTCCATTTAGACAGATAACCATACCAGGGAATTTTTCTGCTTCAAAGTTTTCCGCAATTCTAATTGTATCTTCTTCACATTTAGTAGTTGCTTTATAATCCATTCATATCACCCTCTATAATTAATTATAAATAAAAAAAAATCATTTTACAATGACTTTTATATAAAATGATTTTATTTTTTTACTACCACATATTCTTTAAATTGCCATCACCCTTATAATTATTACTCATATCAATGATATAATCATATCTTCTATAAAAATTACTATATGGTGATGAATAATCATATTCATCCATTATTACTCCTGGAAGTAGACTTTCAGTAACATAAATATTAGTATCTGACATCGCACCTATCATCGCAATATGTCCATCCCAACCTATTAAATCACCTACTTTTACTTGCCCTGAATGAAGTAAATCATATGAGTTATATCTTAGTTCTCCAACATCAGTATAATCATGTACTCCTGGATTAATACCCGCACCTATATCACCTAAATCTAAGCCTGCATTTACAAGTAACCAAGAAACATAACCACTACAATCTAAACCATTTGGATATAATTGATTAGGTGATCTATAACCATCATCCTCATAATTCATTAGTGGACATCCCCATGAAGCAGGCCCTGCCATTACTTTTTTTATTTCACTTTCTTTTTCAGGTCCAACATATATACCTTTCTTATAATATCTTCCTTCTCCTTCAACTATTGCCTGCATACCATTAGAGGTAAGTCTTCCATTTTCATAGAAATAAGGAACTTTATATGGTAATCTTAGTGTTAAAAATCTAGCTGTTACTGCCGCTGCTGCTCTTGTTCCTTCTCCAGCTTCCTTAACTTCACTTGCAAGTATTTCATCTAATATTTTTACTTGATCAGCCGAATAAGCATTACAAGGTAATTTTGGTTTATTATTATCTAATACGGGAGCTCTTAATAAATCTGTACTAGTTACTTCTGTACTAGTTTCCATTTTGTTTGAAGAATAAGCACTTATTTTAACGGTACCAACATTATGTGCAGTCACATCACCATTTTCACTAACTGATATTATGTTAGGATCACTAGATTTAAATTTAATACTTGTATCAACATTTCCTACATAATCTAACTTAGTATCTAAATTAAAAGTCTCTCCTAATGCAATATATTTTCTCTTGTTATTAAAACTAATACCTAATATACCATCTATATTAAAAGACTTATTTAATTCTACAATTTTATTTCCATTATATTTTAAATTAATACTATATTTCTTTGTTTTAACCCCATAAGAACATTTATCACTTTTTACCATTATCCAATTACTACTTTTTTCATCATCTACAAACTGACAATATATATTATTAATATTATGTCTTTTTATATATAAAGTTACATCTCTAGTTCTATCTTCATTATATTTATTCGCATATTTTACATCAAAAATACTTGGTGGTGTATTATATTCTTGATTAACTAGTAATAAAATGATAGTTAAAAATAATAAGCAAATTAACCATATCGCAACTACGTTATTTTTCCTTCTTTTTATCTTTCTCATTAGTACCATTCCTATATTATAAGTATAACAAAAAGAAAAAAAATAGTAAATAAAAAATAATTACTATAAAAGTAATTATTCTTCAGTTAAATGATCAATCACATCACATAATCTATTGAATTCATTTTCATCATCAATTGAGATTAATTCATCACCTTGTTCTGATGATCTAACTTCTAAAATGTATGAGTCTGTATCATTTGATAAATCATTCGCAATTACATAATTTTTTCCACTATCTTCAAATTGACTAACTATTTCAACTTTTACTTTTTCACCTTGATCATCTGTTAATTCTATAACTAGTGGATTTGTTTCATTATTTTCCATATTCATTCCTCCAAAATCTATGTTAATTATAACAAAAAAAATAATCTAATTCAAGAGATTATCTTTTTTCATCAATTCTTTTAGATTTTACTTTTTCATCTACATGATCTGGTTTTAATAATTCATATGGTTCAATACCTAATGCAGTTGCGATTTCTTGTAGTTTTGTAAAACTAGGACAAAACTTACCTCTTTCCAAATCACTGATATATTTAGGTGTTGTATTAGATAGTTCCGCTAATTGTTCTTGTGATAAACCTCTATTAAATCTATACCATTTTATATTAATACAAAATATTTCTTGAACAATGTAATCACTTACTGTTATCATACTTACCACCACCACTAAGTTTTAGTATACTTAAATAAATTATTATATACACCTAGTGAAAAACGATAAAATTAGTGTGTGATTACTTTAAGTTAACAAATAATAAAAAAAAGAGTATTTTTAATACTCTTCTTCCTCATAAAGAAATATTTTTCCTTTTTTACGTGTCTTTTTAATATCTATAACTCTTTGATTAGATGAACCTTTATAATGTAATCTTGGATCAAATAAATCCTTTTTAAATTGACCATCTATTAGTACATCTATATATTCAAATATTTCATTATTCTTAATTCCTTCATATGTAAAACCCGTCCAGCACCAAATTGTTTTATCTGGATATTTTTCTTTAAATAATTTAGCCAATTTAGTACTACCTGGTAAATTAGTAGGGTGCATTGGTTCTCCACCTAATATTGATAATCCTACTATATAGTCTTTAGAACATAATTCTAATACTCTATCTATTGTTTCATCTGTATATTCTTTTCCTCCACAGAAATCCCATGTATCAGGATTAAAGCAATCTTCACAATGAAAGTGACAACCTTGAAAGAATATTGATACTCTAACTCCAGGTCCATTACTAATATCCATTTTTCTAATTTTATTGTATCTCATTATTCATCATCTTTATTATCTATATGGATAACTCTTTCTTTTATCTCTTGAGTTCTACCTTTATTCCAGAAATTAGTACCTATATATCCACACGTTCTTCTTGCAACATTTAATGTATCATGGTTTCTATTTCCACAATTTGGACAATACCATTCCATATCATCATCTATTAATATTTCACCAGTATATCCAC
>CAZJSD010000044.1:0-9244 GCA_964548815.1 uncultured Muribaculaceae bacterium | reverse complement strand
GAAATGCTAGAGAAGAAGCTAAGATAAAAGTAAGACAACCTATTAATGAAGTTATATTAGATGGAAAGAATGAAAAACTAATTAGTGATTTAACTCCATTAATAAAGGAAGAACTAAATGTTAAAAATGTTACTTTTGTTAAGAATTTAACAGAATATATGACTTTATCTGTTAAACCAAACTTTAGAGTATGTGGTAAGACATTTGGTAAAAACATAAATGCATTTGCTAAAGCATTAGAAGAATTATCAGAAAAAGATATTACTAAACTTCAAAATAATGAAAGTGTTAAGATAAGATTTTTAGAAGAAGATTTAGAAATCACTAGTGATATGGTAGAAATAAGAGTATCTTCAAAAGAAGGATATGACGCTGCATTCTTAAATGATAATTTCATAGTTATTGATACTACTTTAACAGATTCATTAATAAAAGAAGGTATCGCAAGAGAATTAGTAAGCAAAGTTCAAAACATTAGAAAAGAATCAGGATTAGATATAAGTGATAGAATTACTTTATATTATTCTGGTGATATTAAAGATGTTATTGATGAATTTGAAGAATACATTAAAGATGAAGTTTTAGCGCTTTCAATTGAAGAAAGTAATGATTTAGATAAAGAATATGATTTAAATGGTAAAAATGTTAAAATAGGTATTAAAAAGGCTTAATATTGGAGTTGATTTGATGAAGATTGATTTAACTAAATTACTTTTATCACAATGTGATGAAATAGAAATTAATAATGATTTAGAAATTCCTAAAGAATTATTAAATGGTACAGATATTAAAGATATATCTAAAGTAAAACTACTAGGTTCAATAACAGATGATGGAGAAAACTTTAATTTATCATTAAATATTAATTGTATTTTAATATTAACTTGTAGTGTTTCTTTAAAAGATGTTAAATATCCAGTAAATATAGATATTGATGAAATATTAAGTCAAAATAGCAATAATATTGAAGATTTTTATAAAATTATTAATAATTCTATTGATTTACTTCCAATAATATGGCAAAATATATTATTGGAAGTCCCAATTAGAGTTGTTAGTCCTGATATCGAAGAAGAAAATATATATGGAGATGGATGGAAATTTATAACAAATGAGGAAGAAAATAAAGAAATAGATCCAAGATTAGAAAAACTTAAAGATTTTTTAAGCGAATAAAGAGAGGAGTGAATAATATGGCAGTTCCAGCTAGAAAAATATCAAAAACAAGTGGTAGAATGAGAAGAACTCATTATAAGTTAGAAGCTACAAGCACTGTTAAATGTACAAATTGTGGTGCTAGTATAAAACCTCATAGAATTTGCCCAGAATGTGGTTTCTATAAAGGTAAAGAAGTAACTAAAAAAGAAGAAGCAACTAAATAGTTGTCTTTTTTTTAACTCTTTGTTAAAATTAGATTAATGAAAGGGGAATATCAATGGAAAAAGGGAAATTAATAGTAGTATCAGGTCCATCAGGAGCTGGTAAAGATACAATTGTAAATGAATATGTTAAAAGACATCCTGAAGATGAAATATCAGTATCTATGACAAGTAGACCTATGAGAGATGGAGATATAGAGGGTGTTAGTTATTATTTTAAGACTAAAGAAGAATTTGAAAAGGCAATACTAGATGGAGAATTACTAGAATATGCATTATATAATGGTAATTATTATGGAACACCTAAAAACGAAGTAGAAAAAAGAATTAATAACGGAATTAATGTAATATTAGTTATAGAAGTAGTGGGTGCGATGAATGTAAAGAAAATGATGAAAGATAATTGTACATTAATCTTTATAACACCGCCTTCAATGGAAGAACTAAGAAATAGATTATTAAATAGAGGAACTGATTCAATTGAATCTATTGAAGGTAGATTAAATATTGCAAAAGAAGAAATTAAAACTAGCAAAAAATATGATTATAAAATTGTTAATGATGATTTAGAAAAAGCTGTAAATGAACTAGAAAAAATAATTAAAAACAATATAAATAAATAAAATAGTGATATAATAGATAGTAGAGGTGGTACTTTTGAAAGAAGAAAAGAATAATAGTTCTAAAGGAATTAATACTAAGAATATTAATGAAATGACTTCTGTAGGGACTAAGATTTTAAGAATACTATATTTTTTAATAATTATTTTAGCAATTTACGTATTAACACTTGTTAATAAAGAATGGGGAGTATTTAGATTTATATGGGCAATTATTAAAGTTATATCTCCTTTATTCTTAGGTATAGCAATTGCGTACTTATTTAATCCATTAATTGTTAGAATGACAAGTAATAAAAAAATGAATAGAGCGGTCGCAACATCTATTGTATATATTATTTTAGTAGGATTATTATATTTATTCTGTTCTTATTTATTTCCATTACTTGGAAGAGAATTAAATGATTTGATTAAATATTTACCAACTGTATTTGATTCAATTAATTCTACAACTACAAGTATTTTAAATAAATTAAATATTGATGGTATTAATGGAGATACATTAAATGTTAAAAAGATATTAATGGATTTTTTAACTTCATTTACAAGCAATATGCCTACAAAACTATTTACAACAATTAGTTCTGTAGTATCTAAAGTTGGAGTAGTATTATTAAGTTTAATTATTAGTTTCTATTTATTAATAGATTTTGATAGAGCACAAGAAAATATATATATTTTTATTCCAAAAAAATATAGAAAAAGTACTCATAAATTATTAAGTGAAATTAGTGAACAAATATTTAGCTTTGTAAGAGGAACAGGTTTAATAGCGTTACTAGTATTTGTTGTTTCTACTGTTTGTTTTGGGCTTGCAGGTTTAAGAGCAGCCGTATTCTTTGCATTATGGAATGCAATTACTAATATAATTCCATATATTGGTCCATATTTAGGTGGTATACCTATTGTTGCGGTAGCATTTGCGACAGATTATAAGTTAGGTATTATTATATTAATCGCAGTACTTGCAATTCAGTTAATAGAAAGCTATATTTTACATCCAATAGTTATGAGTAAAACAATGAAACTTCATCCGGTAACAATTATAATAGGATTATTGATTTTTGGTCATTTCTTTGGTATTATAGGAATGGTTATTGCAACACCAGCAACTGCGATATTGAAAACAATATGGTTATTTGTTGATGATAAATATAAAATAACAGAAAAATTAGAAAATAGAAAATCATTTAGTGAAGAGTAATTAATTATTTATTTATAGAGAGTCTAGGTTTGGTGAAACTAGATAATAAGTATTAATGAAAGCTAACACTATTTAATGCATGAAAACATGCCGGTAATTACCGTTATATTAATTAAGTAAAATAAAGGATGGTACCGCCCTAAGGGCTCCTTAAAAGGAAGTACCATCCTTTTTTGTATAAAGGAGGAAATATGAAAATAATTGCGATTGATGGTCCATCAGGTTCAGGAAAAGGTACTGTAGCTAAAGAAGTTGCGAAAAGATTAGGATATACATATGTAGATACAGGTGCTATGTATAGATGTGTATCACTAAAGAGTTTAAGAGAAGGTTTAGAAGAAAAAGATGAAGAAGGTATAGTTAATTTACTTAAAGATATGGATATTAAATTAACTAATGATGGAAAAGTATATATGAATGATGAAGATGTATCTGAAGAAATTAGAACTATGGAGGTAACACATAGAGTATCTAAAATTAGTTCTATTATACCTTTAAGAGAAGTTATGAGAGATAAACAACATGAACTAGCAGAAAAGGGAAATATAGTTATGGAAGGAAGAGACATAACAACTGAAGTGTTTCCAAATGCTGACTATAAAATATATTTAGACGCATCAGTAGAAGAAAGAGCAAAACGTCGTCAACTTCAAAACGAAGAAAAAGGTATTAAAAGTACATATGAAGAAGTTAAGACTGCGATTGAAGAAAGAGATTATGATGATATGCATAGACCAGTAGGAGCTTTAACTAGAACTCCTGATCAAACATATATTGACTCAAGTGATATGACTATAGAAGAAGTAATAAACAAAATATTAGAAATAGTAGGTGAATAAAATGAATTTAAAAGATAAATATATAGATTTTTTTGTAAGTAAGGGGCATAAACAAATACCAAGTGCGCCAGTAGTACCAGAAAATGATCCTTCAGTGTTATTTAATACCGCAGGTATGCAACCACTTATTCCATATTTAATGGGTGAAAAGCATCCTTATGGAACAAGATTAGTTGATTATCAAAAATGTGTTAGAACTACTGATTTAGAAGAAATTGGTGATTTAACTCATCATACATTCTTTGAAATGTTAGGTAACTGGTCTTTAGGAGATTATTTTAAGAAAGAAAGTATTTCTTGGAGTTTTGAATTTTTAACTGATGTATTAAAAATACCAGTAGAAAGACTTGCAGTAACAGTATATGCTGGTGATGATAAAGTTCCATATGATCAAGAAGCACATGATTTATGGAAAAATTTAGGAATTTCAGAAGGACATATTGCGTCAACTGTAGAAGATAATTTCTGGGCAGCAGGTGAAACTGGTCCTTGTGGAACTGATACTGAAATATTCTATTTTAGATCAGATGATGAAATTCCTGATAGATTTGATACAGAAGATGATAGATGGGTAGAAATCTGGAATAATGTATTTATGGAATTTAATAGAAAAGAAGATGGAACTATTGAACCATTAAAGAAGAAAAATATAGATACAGGTATGGGTTATGAAAGAGTTATCGCTGTACTTGAAGGTAAAACTGATAACTATGAATCTTCATTATGGACTGATGTTATTAAATTAATTGAAGATATATCAGGAAAAACATATAAAGGTAATGAAGAGAGTATGAGAATAATCGCAGATCATATTAGAACTTCAGTATTTATTGCGGCAGATGATGCTGGGATTAAACCATCAAATAAAGATCAAGGATATATTCTAAGAAGACTAATAAGAAGAGCGATTAGACATGCTAAAAAGTTAGATATAGATATTAATAGTGATTGGGAAGAAAAACTTGCTTTATTAATTATAGATAAATACAAAAAGTATTATGAAGAACTAGAAAGAAATAAAGAAGTAGTTCTTGAAGCATTAAAAAACGAAAAAATTAAGTTTAGTAAGACTCTTGAGAAAGGTCTAAGAGAATTTGAAAAGAAATCTGATAAGGATATAGATGCAGATACTGCATTCCATTTATATGATACTTTTGGTTTTCCTATAGAACTTACTTTAGAACTAGCTTCTGAAAAAGGATTAAAAGTAGATATAGAAGGATTTAATAAAAAGTTTAAAGAACATCAAGATTTATCTAGAACTGCTTCTGCTGGTAAATTTAAGGGAGGACTTGCAGGTGATTCTGAAATAGAAACTAGATATCATACTGCAACACATTTACTAAATGCAGCATTAAAGATTACAGTTGATCCAAATTGTCATCAAATGGGATCAAATATAAATACTGAAAGAATGAGATTCGATTTTAATTGTGATCATAAATTAACAGATGAAGAAAAGAAAGCAACTGAAGATTTAGTTAATAAATGGATAAGTGAAGGACTAGAAGTTCATAAAGAAGAAATGACTAAAGAAGAAGCTATTAATTCTGGTGCAGAATGTATGTTCATAGAGAAATATCCTGATATAGTAACTGTTTACTTTATTGGTGATGTTTCAAAAGAATTATGTGGTGGTCCTCATGTATCAAACACTAGTGAAATAGGTCACTTTAAGATAAAAAAAGAAGAAGCATCTTCTGCTGGAGTTAGAAGAATAAAAGCAGTTATAGAATAAAAAGTACTATTTTTAGTACTTTTTTCTTTTTTCTTTTTATTACTACATTAGTAGTATTTTTTTAATTTTTTTGTTATAATTCATTTAGGTGATTTTTATGAATAGAACTGAACTTAGAAAAAAGATTATGACTATTTTATATCAAATATTTTTATATGACTCTTCTAATATTGATTATAAAGTAGAAGATGTTATTAAAGAATCTGTAGAAATAGAAAATGAATTTGTTAATGAAATGGTTAATGGCGTTTTAGATAATAAAAATGATATAGATAAAATAGCTAATAAGAATCTTAAAGATTGGACTATAGATAGATTAGGTAAAATTGATCAAGCTATTCTAAGAATGGGTATATATGAACTTGTTTATACAGATACTCCAGAAGTAGTTGCGATTAATGAAGCTGTTGAACTTGCTAAAGAATATTCAGATGAAAAAGTAAAAAATATGATTAATGCTGTATTAGATAGAATATATCATGGAGATAATAAAGATGAATAATAATTATATAACAGTAGGTGCATTAACTCGTTATATAAAATATAAGATTGATAATGATATTAATCTTCAAGAAGTATATATAAAGGGTGAAATATCTAATTTTAAAAGACATTCTAGAGGACATTTTTATTTCACTATTAAAGATGAAGAAAGTAGAATAAGTGCGATTATGTTTTCTTCACAAACTAGTAAAGTTGCTTTTGAACCAGTTGACGGAACAAAAGTACTTGTTAAAGGAAGAATAAGTGTATTTGAACAAACTGGTAACTATCAAATATATGTTAGTGAAATGATGGAAGATGGTGTTGGTAATTTATATGCATTATATGAAAAATTAAAACAAGATCTTAAAAAAGAAGGATTGTTTGATGAATCACATAAGAAGAAGATACCTTCAATTCCATCTAGAGTAGGTGTTGTAACTGCGCCAACAGGTGCGGCTATAAGAGATATTATATCTACTATAAACAGAAGATTCCCTTTATGTGAAGTATATTTATTCCCATCACTTGTACAAGGTAATGAAGCTAAAGATGATATAGTAAAAAAGATAGAACTAGCTGATACATATGATTTAGATACTCTTATTGTTGGTAGAGGTGGAGGATCTATAGAAGATTTATGGGCTTTTAATGAAGAAATAGTCGCAAGAGCAATTTATAATTGTAAGACACCAGTAATAAGTGCAGTTGGTCATGAAGTAGATTTTACAATTGCGGATTTTGTCGCAGATATACGTGCGGCTACTCCAACAGGGGCAGCTGAAATAGCGGTTCCAGATAAATTAGAGTTAAAGAAATTAATTAAACAATTAGAACTTAGATCAAGCAAAAATATTAATAATATTATTAATTATAATAAAACTGTTTTAGAAAAGATTAAAACTAGTTATATACTTAAAAATCCAATGAGTATATATGAAATAAAAGAACAAAAATTATCTAATACAATAGATAAATTAAATAATTTTATTACTAATTACTTAGATAATAAGACAATTAGATTAAATAATATAAAGACAAGTTATATACTAAAAAGTCCAAGTAAAATATATGAAAATAAACAAAATAAGTATAATCATTTAATAGAAAAGTTAGAAGTTTTAAATCCTCTTAATACTTTAAAAAGAGGTTATTCAATAACTAAAAAAGATAATAAAGTACTAACAAATATTAATAATGTAAAAAAAGATGATGAAATTAATATTTCTATTAATAATGGTGAAATAAACGCTAAAGTAATTAAAGTAAAGGAGAATTAATATGGCTAAAGAAGCAAAATTTGAAGAAAAATTACAAAATTTGGAAGAAATTGTTAAAGAATTAGAAGAAGGTAATGTTGATCTTGATGATGCGATTAATAAGTATACAGAAGCAATGAAAATTGCTAAAGAATGTTCTGCAAAATTAGATAACGCTACTAAAGCAGTTAATAAAATATTAAATGAAAATGGAGAACTAGAAGACTTTAAAGAAATGGAAGTAAAAGAATAATGGAAGAAAATACCAATTAATTGGTATTTTTTTCTTGTTTAATATTTATTTAATAGATAATACTATAAATGATAGGGAGGACTTATGAGAACTAAGAAATTATTTATAATATTTATTCTATTATTACTACCTATAACAACAGTTTTTTCATATTCTTCTGAAGTATATGTAGGAGGAGAAAATATTGGTATAGAAGTAAAAACTAATGGAGTCCTAGTAATAGGACTATATAAAGTAAATAACGAATTTATTGCGAAAGATTCAGGTATTGATAAAGGTGATTATATTGTAAGTGTTAATGGAGAAGTTATAAATAATATTGATGATTTTACTAATGAAATAAATAAAGATGAAGATAAAGAATCTATTGATATTAGGTATAAAAGAGGAAAGAAAACATATGATTCAAAATTAAAAATAGTTAAAGACGAAGATGATTATAAAACTGGATTATATGTTAAAGATGAAGTATCAGGAATAGGTACTTTGACTTTAATTGATCCAGCGAATAATAAGTTTTTGGCACTAGGTCATGCTGTTCTTGATAATTCTACTAATAATATTTTAGATATTGATGATGGCTCTATTTATTCTTCTTATATTACTGGAATAAATAAGTCTAGTGAAGGTAATCCAGGTGAAAAAATAGGTGAATCAAATCCAGATGATAAATATGGAATTATTACAGGAAATACAGATAAAGGAATATTTGGAACATATGAGAAAGAGATAGAATCTAAGAAATTAGTAAAGGTTGGAGATATTGATGAAATAACATTAGGAGAAGCTAGTATATTAACTGTTGTTGACGGAGATAAAGTAAGTGAATTTAGTATAAATATAGACAAAATAGATAAGAAAGATGAACTAAAAAATATGATGTTTACTATAACTGATAATGAATTATTATCTAAAACAGGAGGTATAGTTCAAGGTATGAGTGGTTCTCCTATAATACAAAATGGTAAGATAATAGGTGCGGTAACTCATGTTATAGTGGATGATTGCAAAAGAGGGTATGCGATATTTATTACAAATATGCTTGAAGAATCAGAGAAAGAATAATTCTTTCTTTTTTTTGTCAAATTGTTAAAAAGCGTTGACTTTTCAATATAAAAATGGTATTATTATAACGTTTGTAATGCCTCTTGGCCTTACAACCGCACGAAAAAGGTTTTAAAACTAGAAATAGTACCTTAAAGGCGAGTCTTAAGATTTTATAAAAGGAGGTAAAAGTATGAAAGCAATTATTGAAACTGGTGGTAAACAATATACAGTTACTG
This sequence comes from uncultured Muribaculaceae bacterium, assembly GCA_964548815.1. Taxonomy (GTDB): domain Bacteria; phylum Bacillota_I; class Bacilli_A; order RF39; family UBA660; genus RUG13038. The sequence goes on along the minus strand of CAZJSD010000044.1, from coordinate 186 downwards.
AAGGAACTGAAATCTTTGTAGAAAAATTAGATGGAAACGAAAAAGATAAAGTTACTTTTGATAAAGTATTAGTACTAGGTGATGTTATTGGTCATCCATATGTTAGTGGTGCTAAAGTAACTGGTGAAATTGTTAAACAAACAAGGTAAAGGATCTACTACTATTTCTCATATTCTAGAACAAGAA
>CAZJSD010000043.1:0-9661 GCA_964548815.1 uncultured Muribaculaceae bacterium | reverse complement strand
ATCACCTCTATAATCATTATACCATGAAAAAAGAGAATTTTTACATTCTCATAATATCTTAATCTTACGATGATTTTATTTTTTTATTCTTCTTTGAATTTTTTTTACAAGTGCGACTGGCTTACTATAGATAATATCATCTAAATCATCTTCTATTCTTTGTTTTTCTTCGTCACGTGTTAAACCAGCTTCAATAATATTACCATATCTTGTCATGACTAAATCACCTTTATTTACTTCTTCAAATGTTGCCAATTCTCCATAGCCTACCATTACATCAACTTTTTCATTTTTTTTGTTCATAATACCACATCCATAATTATTATATCATACGTTTCATTTAATTATATCGGAATATTACTATTTTGTGAACACAAAAAAACGAACTATTAAAGTTCGATTTTTTCTTAATGGGGCGGAATATGGGGATCGAACCCATGCATACCGGAGCCACAATCCGGCGTGTTAACCACTTCACCAACTCCGCCATAACTAATGCATACATAATATACCATATAATTTTGCAAATAACAAGACTAATTTTTTCATTTGACTTAACTTTTACTCTTATTAGTGATACAATTAATATAATAGGTGAAGTGTTATGAATTTTATTTCTAAAAGAAAAATGAAAAAAATGATAGAAGAAGAAAAAAGAAAACAATATACTAAAGTAGAAAATGTAGTCTTTATTATATTAATGTTTTTATTCTTTTCGATACTTGGATGGTTTTGGGAACTACTATATGACTTTTTAAAGCATGGTGTTTTAGCAAATCACGGAGTATTACATGGACCATGGTTACCAATTTATGGTGGTGGCGGAGTATTTATATATCTTACACTTAATAGATATAAAAAGTACTCATTAATAGTATTTATGGGTTCATTTGTATTTTGTACTATTATTGAATACTTAACTGCATTATACCTAGAAACACTAAAACAACATAAATGGTGGAGTTATACTAATATGCCATTTAATATTGATGGAAGAATATGCTTACTTGCATCTATATTCTTTGGAATAGCAGGACTTGCTTGTATATATTTATTCGCACCAAAATTAAAATCATTTATGAGAAAATTTGACTTAAAAAAAGTTGCGATTGTATGCTTATTATTATTTTCTATATTTGTAGTTGATTTCATTTATTCTGATAAGCATCCTAATTTAGTTGAAAAGTATAAAATAATAGATACTGATACTGTCGGTGAAAACAAATTATTCAAAAAATAATTATTAATAAATAAAAAGTAGACTATGATAGTCTACTTTTAAAATGTCTTATTTTAATTTAATTATTGAATACATAATAACCATACCAATTATTATAGCTATTATACTAATGATAATTGCACTTGCATTACCTTTTTCATTTATTTCAGGAATATCTTCTGGCATAACTTCTTTAACTTCATTTTCTTCAAATACTGTTGGTTTTAAATCATCAACAGTTTCTTCTAAAGCAGGTTCTTCAGTAACTGGTGCTTGATTAAAGATAGTATCAGATAACTCATTTTTATTATATTCAACTGGAGTAACATCAGGAGTTATTTCATCAGCTATATCTTCTTCCTCTTCAACTTGAGCGATTGGTTCTTGCTGAACTGCAGGTTCTGCTGCTGCCCTTTCTGCTGCTTCTTTAGCTTCTTTATCTGCTATATATTTATCATATTTAGCTTGCATTATTTTACTAAAAGTTTCTAACTCTGTTTCTATTACTTCAAAAGGTTTACTTAAATCATCATCATTATATTGTTTTAAGAAATTAACATATTCTTCTTGTGTAATAATTGGATTATTCTTTGCGCATTCATTTAATCTGTCTATAATTTCTTTTCTTCTTGTTTCTTTTAAATCTGATTTATATTTTTCAAATAGAGCCTTTTTTTGATCCTCAGTATAACTAGGGTTGTTTAATATTTTCATAACTTCATCGTTGTTATAATCAAATCTTCCTATCATAATTCCTATCTCCTATTCTTATACAATTATATTATACCTAATAAAATATTGTTTTGTAAAGGTTTTTTCTTTATTTTATAAGACTTTTTTATTAATTTCATTAAAAAAGGTTGATTTTTCAACCTTTAAAAATTAAACATAAGAATCGATGGTTTTATAAGCATTAATAAACCTATTAAAATAGTTATTATTCCTGCGACTAAATGAGCATATTTATTATACTTTGTAGATATACCTGTTACTTTTAAAGTAATCATCGCAATAACAAATATAGCAATATCATCTATTAAGAAGAATAATATATATATAAACATATATAAAGCATATTCTCCACCACTTAAACTATTCATTGATAATACTTGAGTAAATATTAATGGTAATCCTATTGAACACATCATCTCAATTAAATTAACTGATGCCGCTAATAACATTATTCCTAATATAGCTAATGGGAATGATTTTTCTTTTAATATTACCATTATTCTTTCCATTATTCTCTTTCTACTCTTATTATCAACAACATCACAGCCATCATCTTTTTTCCTAGATTCTACATACTTTTTAATATTAAATAGACCCACTATTATCGCAACAGATGCGATTAATACTCTTACAAAGAAAATCTTATTTATAAACGAAGCTAAATTTAGCCAAGTAAGCATAAATAATAAATATACAAAACCTGATGTAAGTATAAATGTTAATCCTAATATCCACATCTTTTTTCTATCTTTTGTATTTAAAAGCATAGTTATTAAAAATATTAGTATCCACATTGCGCAAGGATTAAATCCATCAACAAACCCTAATACAACTGATAATAAAGGTAGAGATACTTTTCTTGGATTAATCTTACCTAAAACAGGTACTTTTATATCCTCATCTTCTTTTTCTTTCTTCTTCTTTTCCTTTGGTTTTTCTTTAATTTCTTGACCTGTCTTTATCTTTTCAATTACATCTTCATAATTTTCATCTTTTTCATATTTACTTACTATCTTTTTAATTCTATCTTCTGTAGATCCTTCTAAAAATCCAACTATTACTTTATCTCCAATAACAAGATATGGAACTCCGCTTTCATGATTATTTAATTTATCTTGAACTTCTACTAAGAAATCTCTATTTTCATCATTATGCCATATTTCATATTTTATCAATTTAACATTATCTTTTTTCTTTAGATAACTATCTAAAAACTTTTCTTCTTGAGCACAATGTGGACATCCATCACCATAGAATAAATATAAATTAATATTATTATCTGCTTTTGCGATTATTGGAAACGCAAACGAAAATAGTAATAATAAAAGTAATATCTTAAACTTCTTCATACTCTTTTAACACCTTTTCTATTTCTTTATAATTCTTCTCTCCGATTAATCTATCTATTTCTTTGTTATCCTTAATGAATATAAGTTCAGGTAACGTTTTACCTACATTATATTTTTTTACTTCTTCTTCATCAAAATCATAATCTAAATTTTCTATTTCTATATCATAATTTTTTCTTATTTTATCTAGTGCATTATTCGTAATTAAACAAGCTGGACACCATAAAGCACCAATTTTAATAATCTTCATTAAATCACCAATATTATTGTACCAAATCACATAGATGAAGTCTAGAAAAAAATATTAATTCTATGGAAGAATTAATACTTGTCCTATACTTAATAAGTTGCTTGTTAAATTATTTTTATTCTTTAAATTATCTACGGTTGTATTATATTTCTTTGCAATTGACCAAAGACTATCGCCTTTTTGTACTACATATGTATTTTGATTTGTATTACCTACTTTTAGTACTTGTCCTATACTTAATAAATTGCTTGTTAGATTATTCATACTTTTTAAATCATCTACTGTCGTATTATATTTTTTTGCGATTGACCATAGACTATCGCCTTTTTGTACTACATATGTATTTTGATATGTATTACCTACTTTTAGTACTTGTCCTATACTTAATAAATTGCTTGTTAGATTATTCATACTTTTTAAATCATCTACTGTCATATTATATTTCTTTGCGATTGACCATAAACTATCGCCTTTTTGTACTATATACTCATTATCTAAAGTATAAGTATAAGGTATGCCTAACTCACTTGTTATAACTTTAATTACTGATTCAGCATATTTTTTATAATCATTTTTTAATTTTGAGGCATCATCCTTATTATTTATATATCCATAATTAATAATTATAGTTTGAACATTACCCGTATTCTTTTGTAAGTCATCATAATCTAAACTAGTATCATTTTCATCTCTTCTTTGATATACTTTATTAACAAATATATCTCTTTCTTTAAATGAATCACTTAGTTTATTCGCAAGATTATTACTATTCTTTAGAGAATAAAGTATTTCTACACCTTCTTCATCTCCATAATTTAATCTATTAGATATCGCAATTACATTAGAATTATTTCCAAAAGCATCTTTAATTAAATCACTTCTCTTATTTATATTTAAATCAGTATCAGTATCCCTAGTCATATAAGTATTAATACCCATACTATTTAATCTATCATTAATATAATTACTTATCTTTAAATTAAAGTCTTTTTCTACTATTCCATTATCTTTATAACCTGTATCTGATCCACCCCTATAAGCATCTATAACTATCATCAAATCACCTAATTAATAATATGTTCACTCAGTATTTAATATACTTGAGACATTACCTTTAACTACTTTAATTGATATAGGTACTTCGTTAATTACCTTTATTTCAGAAGATTTAAATGGCACGACTAAATCTATATTTGCCTCTATTTTAACAGATACTTCAATAAGTGCGCTATTTATACCATATTCTTTAACATTTGTCTTTAAACTAGTTAATACATTGCCATTTAACACTAATTTTATAGGTACTTTAGGTCCTAAATTTTCTAAAAATATATTATCAGTAACTACTCCAATAGGTACACTCATAATGACACCATTTTTCTTAGTAGATAATTCAGTAAAATTAGCAGCAACTCTTTTAGATGTGATAGATAATATCTTATTAACTACTTTAGTATTATAATCAATTAGTTCTATATTTCCATTAGTATCTTTATCTATATTAAATAAATTATCTTCACTTAATACTTTAACAACATCATCACTTACTCCCTTACTAATTATATCTATCGCAATTCTTTTACTCTCTACTTTAGAATATTTAATTAATAATGGAGATATTTTATTACTATAAAAATATAATAATAAAATAGTAAATAATAAGACTAATGTTAGTAATAATATAAATATACTTTTCTTTTTCATATTTAATAATATGAAAAAAATAGGATTTTTACTCCTATTTTAATACATATGTAGTAATAACATAATACGCACCTAATATAATCGCAATAGATAATAAGAATATTAGAAATTTAATAAACTTATTAGTGCCTTCCATATGTTCTTTTAAAGAATCTTCAGTGACAAAGTCTCTTTTATCAAACATAAATGTATTAGTACTATATTCTGTTGTATCTTTAACGTTATCTTGTTTAGTTTCTACAGTTTGTGTTGTTTCTTTTGGAATAGGTTTTACTTCAACTGTTCCTGTTTTAAATTTATTCGCTTCACTTGTTAAATCTTTATATGCATTTGTACCATTATTTGTAGGGACATTAGTTAGCGTATTCATTATATCTAATAATTCTGTTTCTTCTTGTAACAATTTATCATAAACTTGTCTTGTTTTTTCTAACTCTTTTTCTATTTCTAAATGACTTTGATATTTTGAATTTGTTTTTCTTTTTTCATTTGCTTCTTCTAATATATCCCTTTTATTCTTTGCTTCTTTTAACACTTCATTAATATCATATACCTTGTCAGATACTTCTTCTTTAATAATCTCAATATCTTCATATATATTTGTAGTAGGTCTTACATTTTTTTTCTTTTCATTTTTGTTTTCTCTATCTATTATTTCTTTAATCTTATTAATATCTATTTCTTTAGAATCATCTAATACTACTGAATTATTATAGCTAGTATCACTATATAAATCTTCATATAGTTTCTTATTTCTACTAGATCTACTAGTATTAGTACTAACTGTATCAGTATTTATAGAATACTTATCCATCCTAGAATTCATATATGTCACCTACTTTATAGTAAAATAATAACATATTTTTCATTTTTTTTAAATATGTTTAGATAATTTTGTAGTATAATTATTATTAGGAGGGATTTTTATGAAAATAAATATTGACCAAGATAAGTGTTTAAGATGTGGAATGTGTACAGGAACCGCAATGGGTGTTTTTGATTTTGATGACGAAGGAAATATTAAAGTAAATGAAGAAAACATCAATGATGAAAATAAAGATTCTATAGAAGACGCAATTAATAGTTGCCCAGTTGGTGCGATTAGTAAGGAAGAAGAAAAATAAGATATCAATTTGATATCTTATTTTTTTATTAATGAATATAAAGTCTTTACCTCTTTTATATTTAATTTCTTATATTCTCCTGATTTTAAATTACCTAAACTTAAAGAACCGTAACAAGTTCTTTTTAACTTTAATACATCTAAATTAAAATGTTCAAATATCTTTTTTATCTCATGATTTTTACCTTCATGAATAGTTATTTCTATAATACTAGTATTATTCTTTTTATCAATAGATTTAACTTTTACTCTATCTGGAATACATTTTCTTTTATCAACTATTACTCCATTTTTTAGTTCAATTAAATCTTCTTTAGGCATTATTCCATTTATTTTCGCAATATAAGTTTTCTTAATCATATTATTAGGTTTCATCATCGCATTTGCGAATTCACCATCATTTGTTAATAATATTAATCCTGTTGTATCATAATCTAGTCTACCTATTGGATATATTCTTTTATCAGTATCTATATAATCTAAGACAGTTCTTCTTCCTTTATCATCTGATGTGGTTGATACTACTTCTCTTGGTTTATTAAACATATAATATTCTTTTTCTTGTCTTACTAATATTTCATTATCTATTCTTATTGTGTCATTTATATCTACTTTAGTACCTAATTCTGTTATTTTTTTACCATTAACATATACTTTTCCACTTGTTATTAATTCTTCTGCTTTTCTTCTAGAACAATAACCTAAGTCTGCGATTGCCTTTTGTAATCTTACCATAGTAATCACCTCAAAATCTTCAAAAAGTATATCATAAATATATATTAAAGTCAAAAACTAAACCATTTCTTTGTCTTATAATTCTTATTAATATATATAGGCTCTTGATGTACTTCTTTTCCATTATATTTAACACTAATATAGCCTAGTTTATCATTATCCCTTGATATAATTGCTTTAGTAGTTATTTTCTTATTTTCACCATGTTTTAATAGGTAATAATAATTGCTTTTAACATAGGCATTTTTATATCCTTTTATCCTTAATTTTTTCTTATTTATTATTAAATATCTTCTATAATTATTAAAACCATATTCATATAGTTTTTTATGGGTATTAAAATCATCTTTATCTACAAATGTAACACATATTAAATTCACATCATCTTTAGATGCTGATGTGACTAATGTTCTTTTTGCTTTTTTAGTGTATCCTGTCTTACCACCTGTTGCATATTTATATTTAAATAATAATGAATTCTTATTAGTCCATGAATAATAATTCTTATTTGTTTCTATATCAATTTTCTTAGTTCCATCTATTTCTTTAAAATCATATAGATTATTAGCGTATTTCATTAGTAATGCCATATCATATACTGTGGAAAAGTTTTCTTCGCCTGATTCATCTAATCCATTACTATTTTCAAATTTTGTATCATTCATACCTATCTCTTTAGCTTTAATATTCATTTTAGAAATAAACTTATCATGTCCACCTAAATAATCTTCTATCGCAAGAGCAGCATCATTTCCACTTCTAAGTAATAAACCATATGTTAATTCTCTTAAGGTAATCTTTTCTCCTGGTTTAACATATATTCCTGATCCATAAGATTTAGTAACAGATTCATCTATAGTAACAATATCATCTAATTTACCTGATTCAATAGCTAAAACTGCGGTCATTATCTTAGTAGTACTTGCGATTAATCTTTTTTCATCTATTCTTTTTCCATATAGTATTCTTCCTGAATCTTGATCTATTAATATAGCATTATTACTAGGAACACTAATTGCTAAAGCAGAGAATGGAAAAAATAGTATAAAACCTAATATTATTCTTTTCACTTTATCACCTAATAAATATTATTAAAAAAAAAGAAAATAATTACTTAATTATTCTCTTTTGTTTAACGTTAAAACAAAATCTGGATGACTGCCTGTTGCGACAAGTAATAGTATAAGTTCATCATCTTTATATTTATACACCAGTAACCAATCTGGTTCTATATGACATTCTCCACAGTTTTTATAATTCTTATTATCATTTAGAATATGATTCTTATATTTTTCCTCTAGTATTAATCCATCTGCTAGTTTACTAATTACATTTTTTAATTTTTGTACATCCTTACCCTGTTTTTTAATTTTCTTATAATTATGTTTAAAACTGCTTGTATACTTAATTTGATATTTAGTCTTTGTTTTTAAACTATTAATCAATATCTAAATCCTCAAACATTTCATCAACATTGTTATATGCTTTATATTTTTCAGGATGTTTTTCCATATCTTCTAGTTCTTTTAATGCCTTTTTTAATCTTTTACTAGGTTTTGGTTCTTCTATCTTGAATGGTATACTAGATGTCTTAACACACTTTGTTAAAAACATATTAATTGCAGTAGTCATATTTAAACCTAAATCTTTAAATAATAAATCGCTATCCTTTTTAAGATTTGAATCTACCCTTATATTTAAATTAGTTGTATTAGACAAACTACTCATAATATCCCTCCTTTTAATACTATATTAATATACTAATTAATTTTTGTCAACACATTATCATTACATTGTCATTATATAGTTTAAAAAAGAAAATAATTACTTAATTATTCTCTTTTTAACTCATATACTGTTACTCTATTTCTTCCATTTTCCTTACTATTATACATTGCTTCATCAGCTTCTTTAATGGCTTTTTTCATAGTCTTATTAGTCATATCACTAACACCAAAACTCATAGTTACTTTAAAACCAAATTCATCTTTTAATGATTCAACACTATCTTTTAGAATCATTGCTTTTTCATATGCATCTTCTATCTTACAATTCTTTAGAAGAATAACAAATTCTTCTCCACCCCATCTACATACTAAGTCTGAATTTCTAATATTTTGTCTTAAGATATTACTTATTTCTATTAATACTTGATCTCCTAAGTCATGTCCATATGTATCATTTATTCTCTTAAAATAATCTATATCACCTAATATAACTACATCAAAGCCTTCTTTATCTTCAATAGATCTTCTATTATCAAGATTAGTTAAACTATCAGTACAAGATTCTCTTTTATAGTATTCTACTAGGTCTTTTAATCTATCTATTTCTTTTTTATAATACTCAATTTCTTTATCTTTTTCTTTTAATAATTCGTTGATATCTTTTTTCACTATTTCACTTCCATTCTTTATGACGCATTTACAAGTATATCATATTTTTATAAAAAATAAAGCAAAAATTCAAAAAAAATAAGACTAAAAATGTCTTATGTATTTTAAAAAAAGAAGTGCACAATTATGTGCAATAAGTTTTAAAAAGCATTT
>CAZJSD010000042.1:0-9854 GCA_964548815.1 uncultured Muribaculaceae bacterium | reverse complement strand
TGGAAGATTTATCGACAGATCCAGATTTTGTAGGATATTATGATGTAGAAGAAGCTCATAGACAAGAATTGGAAGATATGAGAGATACCATACTAGAAGAAGGTATGGAAAAAGGAATGAAAAAGGGAATTGAAAAAGGAATAACTGAAGGAATATCGCAAAGAAATATAGAAATCGCCAAGAATATGCTTAAGAAGAATATAAACATTAACGACATCTCCGAAATTACTGGTTTATCAGAAGAAGAAATAAAGACTATAGAATAAATTAGTAATCTAATAAAGTTCGTTAAACATACTACATTGAAATAAAAGAAACAAATAAACATTTTAATAATAGTTTATTTGTTTTTTTCTAATTATTTTGGTACAATGAGATTGGTGATAATATGAAAAAGACAGTAGAAATAGAAGGAAATAAGTATGAAATAATTACTGATTATAGAGAAGGATATCAAAAAGAAGACTTTTTAAATAGATATACTGATTACTTTAAAGATTATGATTATATAGTTGGTGATTGGGCTTATGGTAAATTAAGATTAAAGGGATTTTATGAAGATAATAATAAAAAATCTAATAAGATGAATAGAATTAGCAATTTAGATAAGTATATAGAAGAGAATTGTGCTTATGGATGCAAATATTTTGTTGCGAAAAAGATAATAGTATGATATACTATTCTTATAATAGAAGAGGTGTAATATAATGAATAACAAAACTTTTTATGTAATAAATGAGGATGGAATTAGGGTTGACGCAAAAGCATTATCAAAATTCAAACTAACAAATGATAGAAATTATTTAACTTATACATTTGATGAGATTAATGATGATGGCATGATAAAAATATATGTAACAGGTGTTTCTTTAGAAAATGGTATATATTCTTATAAAGAAATAGCTACTGATCAAGAATGGAATGATATTAAGACTATATTAAAGACGTTAGCTAAATCAGAAGAAGAACCATTCCCAGATACAATTATGTCAGATTTGAAAATACTTGGAGAAGAAATTTCTATTAGAAAACCTAAGAAATTATTAGTTTCAAAGAAATTTGCTGATGTTCTAGAAAGTAAATTTACTGAACAATCAAATGAAAGTAATTCTGTACAATTAGAAATACCAACTGAAGTTACAGTTGCGCCAGTTACTCCAAAACCAGTTCAAAATGAACCAGTTAATTTTGAACCAGTAAAGACTGAAGAACCAGATTTAGAAAAAACAATTAAGATTCCTACATTTGAAGAATTACAAGCTAGAAATAAATCTATAGAAGTAGCTATGGAGACTGCTAAGGAAGAAAAGGCAGCTACTCCTACATATAAAACACCTTCATACGATTCTAGAGTAAAAAAATTAGATTATGAAGAACAATTTAAAAAAGATGTAGAACCAGTATTACTTGATGTATATGCTAAACAACAAAAACATATTGAAGAATTAGAAGAAGAATTATCTAAAACTAAATTTGATTTATTTGAAAAACAAAAAGAAGCTTTATCATTAAGTAATGAAAAAGAACAAATAGAAAAGAAGACTGAAGCTTTAGAACAACAATTAGATGGTGTTCAAAGAAAAATGAACGGTATTCTTAGTGTATTACAAGATAAATAAGAAGCAATGCTTCTTTTTTTTTTTACAATTTTTTCCAGTAAAAACTATGTATTTATTTTTATTTTTAGAGAAACCTAATATTAGTAGGAGGTGAAACTGTGGAAAAATCAAGAAAAGAATCTAAAAGTAGAAAATCTAGTTCTAGAACTCAATCAAAAAGGAGTTCATCATCAAAAAGTGAATCAAGAAGAAATTCATGTAAAAATGAAAACACTAAGTCAAAAAGTAGTAAAAATAATAAGTAAAAATCAAAGTGAACAAAATGTTCACTTTTTTTAAAATTAAAGTATTATTTTGTCGATATATGTGATATAATTATTTATAATAAGGCGGTATGATTATGGATATTCAAAGTAGAGTTGTAAATTATTATAAAAGTAATCAATTTATTCAAAAATATGTTAAAGGATATAATGGAGATACTAATGAAATATTACTAGAATATAATGGTAATAAAAGGATTATTAGTATAGATCAATTAGAAGCAATTAAATCAGAACAAGAGTTATTATCTTTATTTGGAGTAGCTCAAGAACCAGTAACTCCTGAAACTAATAGTGTTAATGCATCTGTTATTAATCCAGTTCCAGAAGCACAAACTAAACTTGTGGATAATGTAGATGTTAAGAAAGAAACTCTTAATGATATAAAGATATTAACTGAGTTAAAGAATAAAGAAGGATTAGATAATCTATTAAAGAAATTTGCTGTTAATCAATCTACTGGTTTAATAGATATTAATACTGCTATTAGTATTATTACTCGTAATACTATGAACGAAGTAGAAAAGGCTATTAATAATAGATATGATTTTAATTCAGATTTTAACTTATATGATATACAAGGTAATTATGTAGGTACACCAACTACTGGTTTATCTACAGAAGATGAACAAATTGCCAAGAGTTTTAATAATATTAAAATATACTTAGAAGCAGCTAAAATGTATCCTGAACAAGTTAATTATAATGAAGAACAAATAAAGAATTTTATGCAAACATATATAGCAAAGGTTAAAGAGGAATTACATGGAGTACCAGTAGAACAACCTAAGGAACCAACTAATGTAGAAACTCCTAATCAAATTCCAACACCTACTAATAATATTCAAAATGTTCCAAATACTGCAAGTGCAGGTTTTGCGGATATATTTGTATTAACAGTAATAGTGTTAGTATATGCAATTATAATAATAAATTTAATATTAAAATTAAAATAGTTATAGAAATCTATAACTTTTTTTTGATTTTATTGTATAATTAATATGAGGTGGAAAAATGAAGATTTTATCAGTAAATGCAGGTAGTTCATCATTAAAGTTTAAGATGTTTGAAATGCCAAGCGAAGAAGTAATAATAGAAGGAAGATTCGAAAGAATTAAAGATCCAGATAATAGTTTTTATTCAGTTAAGACTAAGGAAGATAAATATACAAAAGATGCAAGATTAGAAAGTCATATGGATGCGGTTGAAATATTAATTCAAGAATTATTTGATAATAAAGTAATAGATTCATTAGATGATTTATCAGCTGTATCACATAGATTAGTTCATGGTGGGGATAAATATCCTAATTCTATAATAATTGATGATGAAGCACTAGAGGTTATAGAGAGTTTTAAAGACTTAGCGCCTCTTCATGTTCCTGCTAACGTTATGTGTGTTAAGGCATTTATGGAAAAAGCTCCTAATGCTGTAGAAGTAGGTTGTTTTGATACTGCTTTTCATCAAACAATAGATAAAGAAAGATATATATATGCAGTTCCATATGAATGGTATGAAAAATATAAAGTACGTAAATATGGGTTCCATGGTCAAAGTCATAAATTTATTGCGGAAACAATTGCGGAAAAATTAGGAAAAGAAGAAGTAAATGCTATTATATGCCATATAGGACAAGGAGCTTCTATAAGTGCTGTTGAAAAGGGTAAATGTATTGATACATCTATGGGATTTACTCCTAATTCAGGTGTTATTATGGGTACTCGTAGTGGTGATATAGACTATGGTATTATTAAATATATGATGAAAGAAGCAGGTATGACTTTTGATGAAGTAGATAAAGCTTTAAATAAAGAAAGTGGTCTATTAGGTCTAAGTAAAGTATCTAATGACTGGAGAGATGTAGATGCTGCTATTACAGAAGGAAATAAACAAGCATATTTAGCACATAGAATATTTGTTAATTCAATTGTAGATTATGTTGCAAGATATTATGTTGAGTTAAAAGGACAAGTAGATGCATTAGTATTTACTGCGGGTTTAGGAGAAAATGCTCATCATATTAGAAGAATGGTAATAGATAGATTATCTTGTTTAGGATTTGAATGTGATAGAGAATTAAACGATGATACAAGATTTGGTAAAGAAGGTATTATAAGTACTAAGAATTCTAAGATTCCTGTTTATGTAATTGGAACAAATGAAGAATTAATGATGGCAAGGGATGCATTAGATTTAATAAAATAGAAATGAAGTGATAAAATGAGAGATATTTATAAAGAAATTTATAAAAAAGTAAAAGAATTTGATAAGATAGTAATCGCAAGACATATAGGAGCGGATCCAGATGCATTAGGTAGTTCTTTAGGATTAAAAGATATGATTCTAAATACATTTCCTATGAAAAAGGTTTCGTGTGTAGGAGTATACTCATCTGTATTTAAGTATTTTGGTAAGATGGATAAATTAAATGAAGATGAGATTAAAGATTCTTTACTAATTGTATGTGATACACCAAATTCCATTAGAATTGATGGTATAGAAGATACTAAAAAGTTTAAGTATGTTATTAAGATAGATCATCATCCAGAAGCAGAGCACTTTGAAGATTTAAAGTGGGTTGATGCGAAAGCTTCTTCTGTATGTCAGATGCTTATAGAACTTTCATATTCAACTAGATTTAAAATGAATAAGTCTGCTGCTGAAAAGTTCTATATGGGTTTAGTATCTGATACTAATAGATTTTTATATGAATATACTACTCCAAAGACATTTGATTTAGTATCTAAGTTGATAAAAGATACTAAAATAGATATAGTGTCATTATATAGTAATCTATATCAAAGACCATTAATAGATGTTAGATTCCAAGGTTATGTTGCGCAAAATATGAAGGTGACAGAAAGTGGACTTGCATATCTATTCATTGATGATAAAACTATACAAAAATTTGGTGGAGATACTGGTTTATCAGGTAATGTTATAGGTGGTTTTAATAATATAAATGAAGTATTGGTATGGATATTATTTACTGAAGATAAAAAACAAGAAATAATAAAAGTAAATGCCAGAAGTAGAGGACCTGTTATTAATACTGTATTAGAACAATATGGTGGAGGAGGTCATCCATATGCTTCAGGTGCTAGATTAAAAGATAAAGATGATATAGATAAAATAGTTAAAGATTTAGAGAAAGTATGTATAGATTATTATAAGAAATAAATAAGAAGTATATACTTCTTTTTTTTTCTTTGTTATAATTTTTATAGGGTGGTATTGTTATGAAAGATGTTATTATAGTAGGCGCAGGACCTGCAGGATTATTTTGCGCATATGAATTAATAGAGAATAATCCAAAATTAAAAGTAACTATATTAGAAAGAGGTAAGTTTGTTTCTAATAGAGTTTGTCCAATGAATAAGCTTAAAACAGAGTGTAAGAATTGTAATCCTTGTAATATTCTATCTGGATATGGGGGAGCAGGTACATTTTCTGATGGTAAATTAAACTTTATTCCTAAATTAGGTAAATCTGATTTATTTAGATATATGTCTGAAGAAGAAGCATATAAATTAGTAGATGAAACAGAAGAAATATTTAATAAGTTTGATATGGATGCAGATGTATTTCCATCTGATATGACTGAAGCTAATAAAATACAAAAGAAATGTACTAAACTAGGAATGAGATTATTATTAATTAAACAAAAGCATTTAGGTAGTGATCATTTGCCAGATTATATTAATGGAATTGTTGAATACTTAAAGAAAAAAGGAGTAGAAGTATTAGAATCTACTGATGTTTTAGATATAGAAAGTATAAAAGAAGATAAGCATGTTGTTAAATATAAAAAAGGTAAAGAAATAGTAGAATTAACTTCTAAGAATGTAGTAGTTGCGCCAGGTAGAACAGGTGCTAAATGGATTCAAGAACTTGCAGATAAATATAATATAGATTATTTATCTAAGAGTATTGAAATTGGTGTTAGAGTAGAAGTTAGAAAAGATGTATTAGAAGATATGTGTAACATAATATATGATCCTACTATATTTATTAAAACAAAGACATATGGTGATGAAATAAGAACTTTTTGTACTAATCCAGGAGGTTTTGTTGCGAAAGAAAATTATTATGGATATATATGCGTAAATGGACATTCCCTAAAAGATATTAAATCAAATAATTCTAATTTTGCATTTATTACAAAGGTTAATTTAACAGAACCTGTTACTAATACAAGAGAATATGGTGAATCTATCGCTAGAATAGCAAATGTACTAGGGGATTCTAAACCTATAATACAGACTCTTAGAGACTTAAAAGATGGAAGAAGAAGTAAATGGTCTAGAATTAATAAAATGTTCATTACACCTACTTTAAAAGACTGTGTAGCGGGTGATTTAGCGTTAGTTTTACCTCATAGAATAGTAACTAATATATTAGAAGGATTAGAAGAATTAGATAAGATAATTCCAGGTGTTAATAATGATGAAACTTTATTATATGGACCTGAAATAAAATTCTTTAGTAATGAAATAACAACAGATAATAATTTTAAACTAGAAAAGAATAATATATATTTTATAGGTGATGGGGCAGGAAAAGCAGGTAATATAGTTATCGCTGCCGCAACAGGATTAGTATCTGCAAGAGATATTTTAAAAAGAAATAAATAGAGGTATTATATGAAGAAAAAACTAATAAATATATTATGTTTAAGTGGAATTATAAGTATTATATTTTATTTATTACATGATATAATTGGATCTATTAATTATCCAGGATATGATTGGATGAATAGTGCAGTTAGTGATTTAACTGCGGTTGATTCTCCATCATTTGTAAAAGCAATAGGATATGTTACTATATATAAAATATTTAGTTCTATATGTTCAATATTACTATGTATTTTAATTAAAAAAGAAAATAAATTATTAAGAATAGGTGTATACTTATTCTCTATAATGAATTTAATTTCTGCGATTGGATATGCATTATTCCCTCTTACAAGTAGTGGTTATGATGGTTCTATAGAGTCATTTATACATGTATATGTATTAACTATATTAGTAGTGTTACTATCAATAGTATCATTAATACTAATATCTATTGGTTCTTTTAAAGGTAAACATAAAGTATTAGGAGTATTATCAATAATATCACTAGTATTAATGTTTGTTGGTGCGATAGGAAGTAATAGCTGTCCAAAAGAAGTATTTGGAATATTTGAAAGATTTAGTACTTATAGTGCTGTTATATTTACTGGTATTTTAGGTATATATGGATATAGAGTCTTTAAGGAATAATTATGAATGATTTACTATTAAATATTGATAAAGTACATACTACTAGTATGGGAGAAGATAGAATAAAAAAGAATTTAGGTATTAAAAATGATGTGGTAAATTATTGTAAGAATAAAATACTAGATAATAATTCTATTATTTATAAAAAGGGTAAAAACTGGTATTGTGAAATAGATAATATAAAAATAACTATAAATTCATATAGTTATACAATGATTACAGCACATAAAAAATAATGTACGATTTGTACATTATTTTTTATAAATTATTTTTTAAATAAAAAAGTGCACTTAACACCCTTATTATTCGAAGTTTTAAGTGTACTAGACTATAAATCGGTATACCTAACTTCCCATGATTAGATGCATCCACTAATATGATAATAACATATACTATATGTTTATTCAATAAACTTTTCGTTTTTTACAATAATATGTCTATTTTTTTTTCTTTGTGTTATAATCTCATAAGAAGGAAGTGGGTATATGGTTGCTTTAGTGACAGGATCTAGTAAAGGTATAGGTAGAGAATTGATTATAGGGTTAGCAAAAAAAGGATATGATGTTGTAATAACATATAATACTAATGAAAAAAAAGCTAATGAATTAAAAGATTTGATTGAAAATGAATATAAAGTAAAAGCATTATCTATTAAATGTGATATATCTAAAGAAGAAGAGATTAAAAAACTAAAAGAAATAGTTATAAAAGAATTTGGTAATATAGATATACTTATTAATAATGCTGCTTTAGCTATGGATAACTATATAGATGATAAAACTAAAGAAGAATTTATGAAGGTATTAGAAGTAAATGTAGTTGGTACTTTCTTAGTTACCAAGTATTTATATAAATATGTTACTAATACTATTGTTAATATATCTTCAACTGATGCAGAAGATACATATAATGATATAAGTATAGATTATTCTGTATCTAAGGCAGGTATAAATATGCTTACAAAAGTATTTGCATATTCTTTAGATGTAAGAGTGTTAGGAGTTATGCCTAATTGGACTAATACAGAAAGTGTTAAAGAAATGAATCCAGAATTCTTAAAAGAAGAATTAAAAAGAATAGGTCAAGAAAAATTAGAAGAACCAGATGAGGTTGCAGATAATATTATTAATCTTATATTTGATAATAATATTAAATCTGGTGAAATAAGGAGAGTATAATATGAATATTATAGATTTAGTAAATAAATGTGAGGAAGAATGCCAAGAAGAATTTAAAAAAATAGATAAGGTTGCGGAAATAAATTCTAAAAAGGTATTAGATGCTTTTCAAAAGAATAAATTATCTGAAAATCATTTTGTTTCAACGACAGGTTATGGATATAACGATATAGGAAGAGATGTTATTGAAGACATATATAAAGATGTATTTGAAACAGAAAGTGCTTTAGTAAGAAGTCAATTTATATCAGGTTCTCATGCATTAACAGTTGCGTTATTTTCATTATTAAGACCTGGTGATTTATTGCTTAGTATATCAGGCCTTCCGTATGATACTCTTCATGAAGTAATTGGTATTAAAGATAATCCAAGTTCACTTAAAAGTTTTGATATTAAATATGATCAAATAGATTTAGTTGATAATGATTTTGATTATAAAAAAATAGAAGAATACCTTAATAATAACAAAGTTAAAGTAATAGAAATACAAAGATCAAAAGGATATTCCACAAGAAAAAGTATTACTCTTGATAAGATAGAAAAAGTAACTAAATTAATTAAATCTATTAATAGAGATATTATTATAATGGTTGATAATTGTTATAGCGAGTTTGTTACGGGGAAAGAGGTTACTTCTTTAGATGTAGATATCGCTGTAGGTAGTTTAATTAAGAACTTAGGTGCAGGTATTGCTCCTAATGGTGCATATATAGTTGGTAAAAAGAAGTATGTAGATCTAGCAGCAGAAAGATTAACTCTTCCAGGTGAAGGCAGGGAAGTAGGCCCAACGTTAGGAATAAATAAATCTATATTACAAGGATTATTCTTTGCTCCTTCAGTAGTGGCATCTTCTTTAAAGACTGCTGTTTTAACAAGTAGAGTAATGGAAGAATTAGGTTATGAAGTAGAACCTAAATATAATGAAAAACGTGCAGATATAGTACAAAATATTATATTTAATGATAAAGATAAGCTAATTAAGTATGTTGCGGGAATTCAAAAAGGTTCTCCTGTGGATAGTTTTGTTACATGTGAACCATGGGCTATGCCAGGTTATGATGATGAAGTTATTATGGCAAGTGGAAGTTTTACTCAAGGATCTTCAATAGAACTTTCATGTGATGGCCCTATTAGACCCCCATATATTGCCTATCAACAAGGTTCTTTATCTTATGAATATGGTAAACTAGGATTAATTAGAGCGATAGAGGAATTAGAAAATGAACATAGATAAGATAGTAGAGGAAACTCATAAGAATATGAGTATGAATAAGATTAATGATAAATTATATTTATCTAATAATCAAATAGATATTTTAAATAGATATAATATAGAATATAAAACTAAATCTATAGAAGAATTATTATTTGATTTAGAAGAAATATTAAATGATACTCCTGATTATGATGACTTAGAAAATCTATCTTCTGAATTAGCGGAATTTAATTATTACTATAATACAAATAAATAAAATCGTTAAATTTTAAGTAAAGTGCACAATTAAGTGCATTACGACCCAAAATGTGTAT
>CAZJSD010000041.1:0-10736 GCA_964548815.1 uncultured Muribaculaceae bacterium | reverse complement strand
ACAATCCTTAAAAACTTAAAATTAATAAACTGTCCAACTTTTGGGGTTCAGTTCATAAGTCAATAAAGACTTAAATGTCTACCAAAAAAACATAAAAGGTAGGCATTAGTGAAATGCTTCCCCTAATTAGATTATAACATATATAAAATAAAAGTAAACTTAAAAAATAGATATTTACTATTTTTTAAAAATAACTTATAATTATATTTAGGAAAAGGAGAGAATAATATGCCAATTGTTTTAATTATTGTAGGAATTATAGTTCTACTAGTTTTATGGTTTATAGCTGTTGCCAACAAATTAGCTAAAAAGAAAATGAAAGCTGAACAAGCATTCGCAGACGTAGATGTTTATTTAACACAAAGATATGATTTAATTCCAAATCTAGTATCTACAGTTAAAGGTTATAGTAAACATGAAAAGGAAACATTCGAAGCTGTTGTTAAAGCTAGAAATGCTGCTGTTAATGCAGGAAACATGAATGAAAAGATTGAAGCTGATAATACTGTAACAGAAGCTATCGGAAAATTATTTGCTTTAGCTGAAGCTTATCCAGAATTAAAAGCAAATGAAAACTTTGTTAAATTACAAGACAGCTTAGAATCTGTTGAAAAAGATTTAGTTGGTGCAAGAAGATACTTCAATGCAGCTGCTCAAGAATATAACTATGCAACAAAAGTTATTCCAGATGCAATAGTTGCGAGAATTTTAGGATATCAACCAATAAGTATGTTCAAAGCTACAGAAGAACAAAGACAAAATGTTAAAGTAGATTTTGAAAATTAAGAAGGAGAAGAAAGATATGAAGAAGAAATTATTTAGTTTACTTTTTATATCTTTTTTTCTTTTTATGCCATTTGTTCATGCAGATGACATTGAAGAAAATAACGATATAGATACTACATTAATCGCATCAAATGGATATTATATTAATTCGTATGATGTAAAGATGGATGTACATGAAAACCATGTGATTGATATTACCGAAACATTAAAAGTTGTATATACTCGTACGAATAAACATGGTATTAAAAGAAACATTCCATATAAAAATAGTTACTATAGAATAGTTGATGGAGAAATGGTTGAGACTACAGAAAAGTCTAAGATTAAAAATATCTCTGTTGATACAAGATATAAAAAGTCTAAAGAAAATGGTGAGTATATATTAACAATAGGAGATCCTAATCATTATGCTACTCCAAATATAGAACATAAATATGTTATTAAATATACATATGATGCTGGTGATGACTTGATAGATGAGTATGATGATTTATATATGAATATTATAGGTACTAATTGGGATACATTTATTAGAAATGTAACTTTTACAATTAATATGCCAAAAGAGTTTGATAAGACTCTTATAAATTTCCCTAATGGTGCATATGGAAGTACAAGATATGAAAATGTAAAATATGAAATTAATGGTTCAAAAGTAACAGGATATCTTGAAAAAGATAGATATGGTACTGCTTTAAATAGTTATTCTGGTTTAACAGTTAGAATAGAGTTACCAGAAGGATATTACGTTAATGAAAGACCAAATTATGATTTTACTAAACAAATATTAATAGGAATAACTTCCATAATGACATTATTATTAATATTATCAATATTCTTATTTATTAAATATAGTTTAAGAAGAAAAGAATTAATGGTTGTTGAATATAGATTACCAGATTATACTCCTGCAGAAGCTGGATATGTATATTATGGTCAAACAAAACAAAATCAAATAGTATCTTTAATAACATGGCTTGCAAACGGAGGATTCTTAGAAATAATAGAAGATGGTAAGAAGAAGTTTTCATTAAAGAAAACTGAAAAAGATCCAGGTGATAAAATGCCAGATTATGTTTTAACAACATATAATGGATTATTTAAAAAAGCAAATGAATATGGTGTTGTAAAGAGTACTCAGCTTCAAGATAAGTTTTATACTTCATTACAAAGAGCATTAAATCAATTAAGAAAGACTCATACAATTTTTAACGCATCACATTATAGTATGTATGCTTATTATATATTTGTATTAATAATATCAATGTTTATTTATCCAATCTCATCAGCATTCTTTACATTTAGAATTAAATACTTTACTGAATTAAAAACATTCGCAATTATATCGGTAGTAGTTTCAATTATTTTAAACTTCATATTTATGTGTTTAAATAGAAAGAGAAATGATAATTCTGAAAAAGAGTACGCTAAAGTAAGTGGATTTAGAGAATTCTTACAAAAAGTTGAAAAGGATAAATTAGAGAAATTAGTTGAAGAAAATCCAAACTTATTCTATGATGTATTACCATATGCTTATGTTTTAGGAGTATCAAGTAAATGGAGTAAGAAATTTGAATCAATTACAACATCTCCACCAGATTGGTATAAAGGTAGTATGACAACATTTAATACAATGGGATTTAATGATTCGATTACTAGAACAATGTCTCATGCAAGTGCAGCGATGAGTTCTAGACCATATCAATCATATTCTTCTGGTTCTTCAGGAGGAGGACACTTCTCTGGAGGAGGAGGATTCTCCGGAGGCGGAGGCGGCGGAGGCGGCGGCTCCAGCTGGTAATAAAATAAATATTTCTTCATATTATTAATTAGAGGTAATAATATGAAAGAAGAATTTAAACAATTTGTAAGTTCACATCCAGAACTAATAAAATTTGTTAATAATGGAAATATGACATGGCAAAAATTTTATGAAATGTATTCTCTTTATGGAAATAAAAATGAGGCATGGGAAGAATATTTTAATAATGATAGTAAAGTATCTTCTAAGATTAAATCTACATCTATATCAGATATATTAGATGCGATAAAAAAAATAGATGTAGATACAGTACAAAAGAATATCACAACTATTAATAAGGCATTAGCGCTAATAGGGACTTTACTTACTAAGGATGAAGTGGAAGATGTATATTCACCAAGACCACTTTATAAGAAATTTGAAGATTAATGAATTTAGAGACTCAGTTTAAAATAAAAAATAATCCTATGCTTCAAAAATATATAAGAGAACATTCATATTGGTATAAAATATTAAATAGAAATCCAAGTATGATTAATAAAATGACTGATGAAATGAAAAAAGATTATAAATTAAGATTTGAAGATAAAATAGATGATTTAAACAGTAAAATGAATTTAGTAAAAGCATTTATGGATGCATTAAAGTAGGTATAATATGATAGAAGAAAAACAAAATGAAATAATTAGTACTTTATCAAGTTCTGATGAAATAAAAAGATTTAAAGAATTAGAAAGTATTATTATTAACAGTGATAAATATAAGGAATTAATAAAAGAATTTGATAATAATAAAGATGAATATGAAAGAAATAACATATTAAATAATAAAATTATTGAATTAAGAAAAGAATTGTTTTCTATAGAAGAAGTAAAAGAATACGCTAAAATAGAAAGTGATATAAGATTATTATCTAAAAAAATAAGCAGTATAATTTCATCAGTAGTTGATAGTGAAAATTGTAAAAAATAAAGGTAATTATTAATAATTACCTTTTTTTATGTTATAATTTTAAGAGGAAGTGATTTAAATGATTCAAAAACCAAAAGGTACTTATGATATGCAGGGAGAAATGGTAGTAAAATATAACTATTTAAAAAGAATTTTCTCAGATATTATGAATGAGTATAATATTAATTATATAGATACTCCTATATTTGAAAGTTCAGATCTTTTTCATAGAGGTGTAGGTGAAACTACAGATATAGTAACAAAAGAAACATATGATTTTAAAGATAGAGGAGATAGAGATATAACTCTAAGACCAGAAGGAACTGCGGGTATTGTTAGAAGCGTAATAGAAAACAAATTATATACTATATTACCATTAAAGTTATGGTATGAAGGTCAAATGTTTAGATATGAAAGACCTCAAAGTGGAAGATATAGACAATTTAGACAAGCAGGTGTAGAAATATTTGGAGATGATACACCTCTTATGGATGCGAATGTTATTTCTATGATGGTTAAATTCTATGAAAGAATTGGTCTTAAAGGAATAAAGGTTAGAATTAATTCAATTGGTAATAAAGAATCAAGAGAAAAATATAGAGAAGCCTTACTTGATCATTTTAAACCTCATTTAAATGATTTATGTGAAGACTGTCAAAATAGATTTGAGAAAAATCCATTAAGAATATTAGATTGTAAAGTTGATTCAGATAAAGAATATATGAATAACGCTCCAAAGATAATTGATTATTTAGATGAAGTATCCAAAAAACATTTTGATTCAGTATTAAGATATCTTGATTTAATGGAAATTAAATATGTTATTGATGATAAATTAGTAAGAGGGTTAGATTATTATACTGATACAGTATTTGAAGTAGAAGCTGAAATTGAAGGCTTTGGTTCTCAAAATGTAATAGGTGCAGGAGGAAGATATAATAATTTAGTAGAAAATATGGGTGGACCAAGTGTTCCTGCTGTAGGTTTTGCATTTGGTATAGAAAGAATTATTAATGCATTAGATGCTGAAGATATAAAAGTAATAAATGATAATTCACTAGATTGTTATGTTATTCCAGTAACAGAAAATGAATTAGAAAATGCTTTATTATTAGTTAACAATTTAAGAGATAATGCTTTCTCTGTAGATATGGATTATACTAATAAGAAAATGAATGCTAAATTTAAAGAAGCAGATAGATATAATGCTAAATTCATTGTTATTATTGGAGAAGATGAAATAAAGAATAATAAATTAACTATTAAAGATAATCTAACTAAAGAAGAAGTAAAAATAGAAAGAGATAATATAATTGATTATCTAGATGTAAATATATAATGAAAAAAATAGAATTAATAGAAAACTATTTAGATGAATTATATAAAGATCCTAAGTGCGAAATTAATTATTCTAATGATTATGAATTATTAATTGCGATAATGTTATCTGCTCAAACAACTGATAAAAGAGTAAATGAGGTAACAAAAGTATTGTGGGATAAATATAGTTCTTTAGAAGAATTATCAAATGCCAATATTGATGATTTAAAAGAAATATTAAGACCACTTGGTAATTTTAATAAAAAAGCATTTTATACAAAAGAAATCGCAAGAGTAATAGAAAATGATTATAATGGAATAATTCCAAAAAAAAGAAAGAAATTAGAATCTCTTCCAGGAGTAGGTAGAAAAACTGTTAATGTGTTCTTTAGTGAATTAAATATTGAACCAAATATAGCGGTAGATACTCATGTGGAAAGGGTATCTAAAAGATTAGGTTTAGTAAAAGAAAATGATAATGTTATAGATGTTGAAAATCATTTAAGAAGAATATATAAAAAAGAAAATTGGAATAAAAGACATTTACAAATGGTTTTGTTTGGAAGATATAAATGTAAAGCAATTAAACCAGAATGTGATGATTGTAAATTAAAAGATTTTTGTGGGAGGTTTTATGGCAGATAAATATTTAGAAATAAAATTATATTTAAAAGATTTAAATGAACGAATAAGTAATGAAAAGATAGTAGAATTAATATTAAATAAAGATATTAATGAGTTAGAGAATTTTTTAAATACTTATAAATTTACATATAATGAATTAGTAATAACAAACTATGAAGATGATGAAGTAAAGAAGTTAATAACTATTTTTATTAATAATTATTCACTTATTAAAACTACATATAATCTTTTAATTAACAAAGAATCAATTTATAATAAAATGGATGAAGTATTAGATAAGAACAAAGAGGGAGTAGAAATAGTTTGTGACATATATAAATCTGATACAAGATTATCTAATTTATTATCAAAGTATGATTCTGAATCATTAGATAAGAATTTAACAAATTTATGTAGAATAAAAGCAGTAACATCTAGTTATGATGAAGATCCAAGTTATGAACTAACTAAATTTGCAAGTAGTTATGTTAAAGAAAAATACTTTTATAATGAACCAAAGAAATTAAGAAAGGAAAAGAAAAATGAAAAGAAATCTAATTAGTAATTTAAAAGAAGATGAAGAAACAAAAATATCAGGATGGGCAAAAAAAGTAAGAGATACAAAATATATGATATTTGTAGTACTTGAAGATAGAAGTGGTTCTATTCAAGTATCAATAGATAAAGAAAATAATAAAGATATTGTTAAAGAAATGGAAGGTATTTTACCAGATTCAGTATTAGAATTTGAAGGTAAAATGGTTTTATCTGAATATGTTAAACAAGGTGGCAAAGAGTTTTTACCAACTAAAGTAAACATTCTTTCTAAAGCAGAAGCACTACCACTAGAAGATAATGCTAATATAGATACTAGAATGGATTATAGATGGTTAGATTTAAGAAGTAAAAAGAATAATATTATGATGAAAGTACAAAGTGAATTTGTTAAGGGTATGAGAGAATTCTTATATAATAATGATTTTACTGAAATACATACTCCAAAATTAATAGGAACTGCTTCTGAATCAGGTTCTGAAGTATTTGAAGTAGAATATTTTGATAGAAAAGCCTATCTTGCTCAAAGTCCTCAATTTTATAAACAAATGGCTATATCAAGTGGACTAGAAAGAGTATTTGAAGTTGCGCCTGTATTTAGAGCGGAAAATTCTAATACATATAGACATGCAACTGAATTTACAGGATTTGACCTAGAATTTGCTTATCCAGAAAATTTAGAAGAAGTTATGTCTTTAGAAGAAGACTTATTAATCGCAGGACTTACAAAAGTAAAAGAAAAATATGAAAATGATATAAATGATTTATTTAATACTGAAGTTATAATTCCAACTAAACCATTCCCAAGGATCGATTTACAAGAATTATATAAAAAACTACATGATAAATATGGCTATGAAATACCTAAAGAAGATGTAGGAGACATGAATAATGAAACAGAAAATTTAATTACTAAGTTTGCTATTGAAGAGTATGGTTCAGAATTTATATTTGTAACAGGTTTTTCTAAAACAAAAAGACCTTTCTACCATATGAGAGATAATGATAATCCAATAGGATATGATTTAATATGGAGAGGTACAGAAATAACAAGTGGTTCACTTAGAGAACATAGATATGATATATTAAAGAAACAAGCAGAAGAAAAGGGATTAACAAAAGATGTTGAATTCTATTTAGATTTCTTTAAATATGGTTGTCCTCCACATGGTGGATTTGGAATAGGAGTAGATAGATTAACTATGTTATTACTATGTCTTCCATCTTTAAAAGAAGAAATGTTTGTATTTAGAGGACCAAATAGATTAAATCCATAGAGATTTAATCTTTTTTTATAAAAAGTTATTTACATTTAAAAAAAATGTATATATAATGAAAGTACCTATAAGGAAAGTAGCGTACATAAAACCCACTAAAATAACGATAAGGGAATCAGAATTAGTAGATGGTGTTGAAAACTTACCTTTGAGTAAGGATCCTAATATCTATTATGGGATGCCCACCTGCACATACGTGTAGGTTTATCGATGCTACCTCTTTATAGGCTTTTTTTTTGGAGGTATTACTATGTTTGAAAGATTAGAAAGAATTATAGGAGAAGACAAGTTAGAGCTATTACATAATAAAAAAGTATTAGTAATAGGGTTAGGAGGAGTAGGAGGAATGGCTGTTGAAACTCTTATTCGTAATGGTATAGAAGATATTATTGTTGTTGATAATGATAAAATAGATATTACTAATAAGAATAGACAAGTAATTGCGTTAGATTCTAATATTGGAGAATATAAAACTGATGCCTTTGAAAAGAGAATAAAAGATATTAATAATAATGTAAGAGTTACAAAGATTACTAAATATATAAATGAAGATAATATAGAAGAATTATTCTTATATAATCCTGATTATATTATAGATGCATGTGACACAGTTAATACTAAAGTACTAATAATAGAAGAGTGTTTAAAAAGAAATATAAAATTTATATCTTCAATGGGAATGGGTAAAAAAATCGATATTTCTAAATTAGAAATAACAGAAATAAATAAAACTAGTTATGATAAAATAGCTAAAGTAATTAGAAAGAAACTTAGAGAAGATAAAGTAATAGGTAAAGTACCTGTATTATCATCAAAAGAACAACCTATTGATACAAAAGAAGAAATAGGTAGTTATTCACCTGTAACGATGAGTGCGGGTATTTATTTAGGAGATTATATAATTAAAGATATAATTAAGTAATCATTGGAGGTTAATATGGAATTATTAGATATTGTTGATGAAAATGATAATATGACTGGTGAAATAAAAGATAGAGATTATGTTCATGAAAATAATTTGTATCATAGACATGTATCTTGTTTTATATTAAATAAAGATGGAGAAGTCTTATTACAAAGAAGAGCAGTAACTAAAAAAAAGAACCCAGGTATTTGGTCTAAAACCGGCGGTCATGTAGATGCACAGGAAACAGTTATTGAAGCTTTAAAAAGAGAAGTAATGGAAGAAATAGGATTAGAAATAAAAGATGATAATTTATTTTTTATGAATAAGTATAAAAGTACTAATCCAAATTATTTTTCATATAATTATATATATGTAACTGATAAAAAAACAGATGATTATAAATTACAAAAAGATGAAGTAGATAAAGTAGAGTATTTTAAAATAGAAGATTTAGAAAATGAAATAAGAAATAATAATAAATCATTTGATTTTTATTATTGGAAAACAGAGGATTTTTATAATCAAATGGATTATTTAAAAGAATTTATAAAAAAGAATAACATTTAATTTAATGTTATTCTTTTATTATGCTTGTATAAAAATTATCCCACATTTCATAAACATGATCTTTAGTATAAAAATTAGAAATATATTTAGAATTATCAACTGCTTCTTTGTATGTTTTCTTATCTTCTTTTAATTTAGTTAATCCTTTAACAAATTCATCGTTATTAGAGCCTTTTAAATATTTTTTAAATAATATATCTTCATATAGTTCTAGATTTCTTAAAAATATAGGTGTATCAGTAGAACATGCTTCTAAAATAGTCATAGGAAATAATTCATTATAAGAAGGAACAAATAGTACATTAACTGCGTTAAATAAGTCATTCATTTCTTCTCTTGGAATAATACCTAGGAATGTAACGTTTTTAGGAGGATTATCCATTACTTTTTGTAGTTCTTTATGACCATCAGTTATATTTCCAAAAGAGAAACCTCCAGCCCATAAGAACTTAGTATCAGGCATTTTTTTCGCAACTTCTACAAAATCTAAAACACCTTTTCTATTTTGTACTTGACCTGCGCCTAGTACTACAAATTCATCATCTTTTATATCATACTTTTTTCTTAATTCTTTAATCTCTTTATCAGACTTTTTATAAAACTTTTCTTTAGATACAAAATTAGGTATATAAGTAATCTTATCTTCATCTAATCCAGCTTTAACCATATCCTTTTTAAAAATAGGATTTACAACAACTAAATGATCTGCACTTTTATAAAAACTAATAACGTATTTTTTAAAAATCTTAAATGCTATCTTAGGTAGTTTTATAGAGCCATCTAATGTATCTGGAAGGAAATGTACATACGCAACAGTAGGTACCTTAGCTCTTTTCATTTTAAAATAATTCTTTGGTTCAACAGTATGTGAATGAATAATATCACAGTTTTTAATACCTTGATTTATTTGTATATCAAATTTATCTTTTCCATCTTCTTTTAATAACTTTATTAACTCTAGATAAGCAGATCCAACCCCTTGACCATCAACTGAATCAGCCATTGAAAGCATATTTACTCTAATTTTTTTCATATAATCACCAACTTCATTATAACACAAAATGTAAAGGGTTAAAATAATTATTGATTTATTATATTATTCAATATAGAATATTATTAGAGGTGAAAATAATGAATTGTAAAGATTGTGGAACAGTAAATGAAAAAGGGACAAAATTTTGTAAAAATTGTGGAAAGGAATTAAAAGTAAAAGAAGGATTAGGTACAGCTTCATTAGTAATTGGTATATTTGCGATAATATTCTCATTTATATTTACTCTTTTAAATTTAATATTATCTATAACTGGTTTAATATTAGGTATTGTAAATAAATCAAAAGGTGGAAAGAAAGTTTCTGGTATTGTATTAAATGCAATAGCTATATTCCTTAGTATAGTGATGTTTTTTGTTTATCTTATAGTAGGAGTAGGAATATTAGGTGCGGTATTCTCTGAGATTTCTAATAATCCAGATCTTCAAAAAGAATTAAAAGAAGGATATGAAACTTTTGAAAGAGAAATAGATAGACAATCATCTGATAACTATGTATCTGGAAAATATAATTGTAAAACATTTGATGGTTCAGGTGAAGGTGAATATATAGTTAAAATGAAGTTAGATAGTGATTATTCTTTTATATGGAGTAAATATCAAGATTCTGCGAGAAACTACGTAAAAGGAACATATACATTTAAAGATTTAGATAAGAAAAATGCTTCAGGAGAATATTCTTATTATAGTTTAGCTTTAGATGGAGATGAATTTTATGATGATGGAATTAAAAAATCAGATCCAGAAGTATCAAAATATGAATTTGGTATTACTAAATCTAATGGTAAAAAGCAAGGAATTCTAATGAACGAAAGAACATATAATATGTATTATTGTTATGAAGAATAGGTACTTATGTACCTTTTTATTTTGGGTTTCAGAATTTCTAAATTAAAAAGTCAAGTGCAACAAAGAAAATAATATAAAATAACTTTTG
>CAZJSD010000040.1:0-10854 GCA_964548815.1 uncultured Muribaculaceae bacterium | reverse complement strand
ATATCATTCTTTATCATTTGTTTTAGGGCTTTCCCCCATCATTTGACAAAGAACCCTTTTTTTAATTCATTGAAAATCCATAATTAAACATTTTCTCTTCTCTAAAAGGTAATTCATAATCAACTATTCTTTTATTATTAACCATATATTGTAAGGCATTTTCTAACGCATTATCATTAGAAAAATAATTTTCAGAATCATTATTCTTATTTAATCTTATTGGATTATAATTAGTAATTCTAACCTCCTCAATTATATTATAATTCTTAATAGTATCCTTTAATACTTCTAACTCTTCATATTGATAATTAGTAATATATTTAGGCATAGTAATTAAAATAGAATTCTCACCTTTTTGAACAATATATTGAACTTGTACGAAATTATCTAAACCATGAGGTATTTTTCTTAACACTCTTGCTTCATTTGGATATCCATTATCAGAGTTTTCAATACCTAAATCATATATATTATTAAGTATCATCATATATGTACCTTTATGAGAACCTAGGGCATCAACACCTTTATCAGCATAATTATAAACATTTATAAATTGATTAGGAGTTAATAAACCAGATGCCCCCTATACCTATTCCAGCATCTATTAATTTATTTTCTTCTTTAAAAAAGTCATCTAAATCTAATTTCTTTAGCATATAATATCTCCTTAAAATAAACTTAATTGATTTGATTCATCCATTCCTTCAAATATATTCATTCTTTTCATAGTTTCTATTATAGTCTCAGATATCTTAGCGCGTACTTGTAAATCTTCTATAGATAAAAATTCTCTCTTCTTACGTTCTTTAACTATATTCTTTGCAACTACATCCCCTAGTCCTTCTATTGAATTAAATGGAGGAATAATTTCATTATCATTTTTAACTTTAAAAGTAGTTGCCTCAGATTCATATAAGTCTATATTTGTAAATTTAATACCTCTTGCGGTAGCCTCCAAACATACATGAAGTGATTCTTCTACGTCTAATTCTTTCTTTGTTGCTTCTCCTCTACCTTTATTATTTATTTCTATTAATCTTTCTTTTATAGAATCATATCCTTTTATCATAGTAGTTACTTCTGTATCTGCAGCCTTACAAGATAACCATGATGCATAATAATGAACAGGCATATGTACTTTATACCATGCGATTCTAAATGCACTTGTTACATATGCAGCGGCATGTGCTTTAGGGAACATGTATTTTATTTTATGACATGAATCTATATACCAATCTGCTATTCCATTTTCTTTTAATATTTCTTCGAATTCAGCCCATTTAGCAGGATCTTTACTTGGTTTACCTTTTCTAACAAATTCCATTATTTTAAAAGCTGTTATTGGTTTTAAACCATGATTCATAAGATATACCATAATATCATCACGACATCCAATTACTTCAGAGAATGGCACTACATTATTTCTAATTAATTCTTGAGCATTTCCAAGCCATACGTCCGTACCATGTGATAAACCAGATATCTTTATTAATTCACCAAATGTTCTAGGTTTAGAATCTTCTACCATTTGTAGAGTAAATTTAGTACCAAATTCAGGTATTCCTAATGTACCAGTATTACACATTATTTGCTCTTTTGTAACTCCTAATGGTTCTGGTCCTAAGAATATTGCCATAGTTTCTTTATCATCTAAAGGTACTTTAGTAACATCTGTCTTAGAAGTATCTTGTATCATTCTAAGTTGTGTTGGATCAGAATGCCCCAATATATCTAGTTTTAATACATCTTCTTCAATCTTATGATAATCAAAGTGGGTAGTTCTCCATGCAGATGTTGGATCTTCTGCTGGAAATTGATATGGAGTAAAATCATATACATCCATATAATCTGGTATTACTACTATTCCACCAGGATGCTGACCAGTAGTTCTTTTAACTCCAGTACATCCTTGAGCAAGTCTTTCTATTTCTATTGATCTTTTATTAATACCTCTATCTTCAAAATATCCTTTAACAAAACCGTAAGCAGTTTTATCCGCAACTGTACCTATTGTTCCTGCCCTATATACATTATCTACACCAAATAATACTTTAGTATACTCATGTATAGCAGCTTGATTTAAATCTGAGAAGTTCAAATCTATATCAGGTACTTTATCTGCATTAAAACCAAGGAATGTCGCGAATGGTATATCTTGACCATCTTTAAACATATCTTCATTACAATTAGGACATTTTTTATTTGGTAAATCAAATCCACTTGAATAAATTGTTCCAAGTGCTTTACCTTCTAATTCAAATATAGAATGTTTACATTTAGGACATCTATAATGCGCAGGTAATGGATTTACTTCTGTTATACCCATCATTGTCGCAACAAACGAAGAACCAACTGAACCTCTTGAACCAACTAAGAACCCATCATCATTAGATTTTTTAACTAGTCTTTGCGCAATTAAGTATATTGGATCAAATCCTGCACCTATTACTCCACCAAGTACTTTTTTGACTTTCTTTTCTAGTTCTTTATCATCTAATTCTTCTTCAGTTGTTTCTTTAACATAATTTGTAACTAGTTTTATTACTTCATCTTTACCTTTTAATATTATTTCATGTAACTTTTCATATACTTTTTTTTCTAACTCTTCTCCTGTTAGACCTTCTTTTTCTAAGTTATATTTTATTGAGTTATAAACAATATCTCCATATAATTCTGTACCTAATCTTCCTTCTATATTATATGGAAGTGGATCTCCATACCATTCTTTTGCTTTATCATAAACTAATTCAGTTACTACTTTTGGACAATCTAAATAAGTTTCTCCATCATCACTTCTTACTCTTGGAGAAAATGGTACTCCACCTGTTTGAATTATTACATCAAATATATCTACCATATCAAGTATTTTATTTGGATTAGTAATAACTAATTCTTTTGCTTTTTCTTTTCCTAAGAATTCAAAACACTCTAACATTTCTTCAGTAGTTCTAAAATGTTGACTAGGTATTTTACCATTACCATTTCTAGATAAAGGATGTCTTCCTCTACCAGGTACTTTTTGATTAATAATTATTTCTCTATAAATCTTATCTTCTTTCTTTAAATGATGTACATCACCTGAAGCTACAATTATTTTACCTGCATCAGTTGTAACTCTTACTATTTTTTCTATATTTTGTATAAGTTCAGCTTCATTAGCAAATACACCTGGGACCAAGTGACAGTATTCATCAATTGGTTGTACCTCTATATAATCATAGAAGTTAATTATATTAGTTAATTCCTCATCTGATTTAGTAGATGCTTGAGTAAATACTTCTCCTTCATAACATCCACTTCCAATTAATAATCCTTTTCTATGTTTTTCTATTTCACTTCTTAAAATTCTTGGAGTTTTATATAAATATTTAGTATTCGCAAGTGATACTATTTTAAATAGATTTTTTAATCCATCTTTATTTAGAGTAAGAATATTAATATGATGAGAACGACCATATTTATATATTTCATTTTTTGGTACTAAATTATTTAAATCTTTTATAGTAGTTATATTATTATCCACAAGTTTTTTTATCATTTTTGCAAGTACTAATGCAGTCCCTTCAGCATCATAGTTAGCTCTATGGTGTGCATCTTCATCAAATATAACATTATACCTTTTTGTTATCGCAGATAATGAATGTCTTGCTTCACCCTTATCAAGTGCTCTAGATAATTCTAATGTATCTAGAATACAATTATTAAACTCACCTAAATTATATTTTTGATATGCCATTCTTATAAATGATGTATCAAATTTAGCATTATGCGCAACTAATGGTAAATCCCCATACCATTCCATAAACTTCTTAACACCAGTTTCTTCATTCATTTTACCTTTAAGCATATCATCTGTAATATGAGTTATTTCAGTTATTTTAGCAGATAATGGTTTACCTGGATCTATTAATTCATCAAATGTATCTATGATTTCACCGTTCTTTATTTTAACCGCACCTATTTCAATAATTGAATCTGCACCACCAGCATTAAAACCTGTTGTTTCTAAGTCAAATACTACAAATGTAGTATCTTCTAACTTATCTTTTGTAGGATTAATAACTATATCAACAGAATCATCAATCATAGTTATCTCTGCACCATATATTATTTTGAAAGGTTCTTCTCCTTCTTGTAAGTCTTTATTCATTCCTTTTACCATATTAAATGCATTTGGGAAGCTTTGTACACCATCATGATCAGTGATTGCAATACCTCTATGTCCCCATTTCTTAGCGGTCTTTATTAAATCTTCAACAGAAACTACCCCATCCATTTGACTCATCAAAGTATGTGTATGAAGTTCTACTCGCTTCTCTTCTGATTCATCCATAACTTCAACATCTTTTGTTGGAATATCTATGATATTATTAGCATTTAGTACAAAATCTCTAGCAAAATCATCATATTTAATATTACCATTAATTCTATACCAGTTTCCTTCTTTTAATTTAGAATTAATTCTTTCAAAATCTTCAGCACTTCTAAAGAAAATTTTCACATTAAAACTATCTGAATAATCAGTTACTTTTAAAGTAATAATCTTAAAAGCAGTTTTAGTAGATTCAAATAATGTTTTACCAAATACTTTTGCTTCTATATTTATATTTTCCATTTCTCCATCTAAAGTACTAAGAGATGCTATTTCACCTTCAAACTCTCTTCCTAGTATAGCATTACTATCTTTTACTTCTTTAGTACTTGCGATTTTTATTTGTTCTTTTTTTACATCCTTTTCTTGTCTTTTAGGAGTCTTAATTTTAGATGTATCAATATTTAAATCACTATTTATTTCATTTTGTATATCTTCTTCATTTATTACTAAGTTTATTTTAATATCAAGACCTATTTGTTTATATTTTGCTTCTACACTATCTAATTTACTATTAACTAAGTTTTCCATAGCTTTATTATCTACTTCTAAACATAATCCATTAGTTGTAAATTTTATATTTTTTTCTTTTAAAATCCTATTAATAGCTTTACTAAAACCAGTTGAGTCTATAATATATGAATAATAATTATTAACAGATATCTTATCTACATCTTTAGGGATAATAGTATATGTTACTGTATTTAAATTAGGAAAACCAGACTTTATATTTTCATCTAAAAACTTTATTACCTCTAAAGGTAATAGTTCCTTTGTTTCAATTATAAAATTCCAATTTAATTTATCTTTAGAAGATTTTATTTTTATTATTTTACCTTGTTCAAAAAATCTATAATAATCTTCTTTTATACCTATTTTATCCAAAAATAATTTTAATTTATTATCCATATAACCACTCCTGATTTTTCACTAATAACATTATACCAATTTTTTCCTTTATTTTAAAGAAAAAATAGTCTATTTTATTGTTCCATAGACTATTTTAATATCAGGTATATTAGTTTTTGATATTGTTATTACATTTCTATAATCATTTTCATTTATTTCTTTATCTATATAGACTCTCATTATTACATCACCAATAGATACTTTATCAGTTATACTTTTTAATAATTTAATACCTACTTTATGATTTATTACATCATCTTTTTCTTTTCTTCCTGCCCCTAAATCATTACATAATTCTGCTAATTTCATTGTATCTATATCAGTTATATATCCATCTTCTTTACTTTTTATTTCAATATAGTTTTCCATAACAGGAATATTATCTATATTTCCACCTTGATAACTTATTAGTTCCTTAAATTTCTTTAATCCATTCTTATTATAAAAATTAGTTTCTACTTCTTTTATTGCTTCTTCAATAGGAATATTTTTACCCATAGAAACCATATAGCTAGCAAGTATCAAACATAGTTTTGTAAATTTTTCTTCACCTTTTCCATCTAATGTATCAATTGCCTCTAATACTTCAAGTGAATTACCTATTGTCGTTCCTAATGGATAATCCATATTAGTTAATACCGCAACTGTTTCTTTTCCATATCTATTACCTATATCTACCATAGTTTTAGCTAGTTTTTTAGCATCCTCAATATTCTGCATAAAAGCACCTTTACCTACTTTTATATCTAATAGAATCTTATCTGAACCAGACGCTAATTTCTTACTCATTATACTTGATGCGATTAATGGAATAGATTCTGTAGTACCTGTTACATCTCTTAATGCATATATTTTTTTATCTGCTGGAACTAAATTGCCTGATTGTGATACTAACGCTATTTTTATATCATTTACTTGTTTTATAAAATCATTAGTTGAAATATTTGTATTAAATCCACTTATTGATTCTAATTTATCTATTGTTCCTCCAGTAAAACCTAAACTTCTTCCACTCATCTTCGCTACTGGTACAGAGCAAGATGCGACTAATGGACATACTACAAATGTAGTTTTATCTCCTACTCCTCCTGTTGAATGTTTATCAACCTTAATTCCATCTATTGAACCTAAATCT
Organism: uncultured Muribaculaceae bacterium; assembly: GCA_964548815.1. GTDB lineage: Bacteria > Bacillota_I > Bacilli_A > RF39 > UBA660 > RUG13038. Next base: position 4,438 of record CAZJSD010000040.1, on the reverse strand, counting down.
ATCTTTTCACCACTATTTAGCATAGCAGTTGTTAGATTATATGTTTCATCAAAAGACATCCCATTAATACAAATAGTCATTAATAAAGAACTCATTTGATAGTCTTTTATATTATCATTAACAAATTCATTAATAACATACTCTATTTCTTCTTTAGTTAATTCTTTATTATCTTCTTTCTTATTAATAATACTTACGATATCCATATAATCACCTATTATCATTATAAATAAAAAAAGAAGATTAATCAATCTTCTTTGCAATATATTCAATACTTCTTCTAGGATCTTTTCTTAGAAATTTAATTAAATTTTTATTTCTAGATATTTCACTCATTATTTGTATATCAATTTTAGGTAAATAGATTTTATATTTTTCATCATCTTCCGCTACTACTAATTTATCTCTTCCAAGTAAGTAACTAGGAGTAGTTTCTAATGCATTTACTAATAACTCAAATGTTTCTAAATCTGGCGATCTAGTTTCATTTTCATAACAAGAAATTGATACTTTAGTTACATTAATCATCTTACCTAACTTTTCTTGTGATAATCCCATATTCTTTCTTAATTCTTTTACTCTACTACCTATCAACACTATAATCACCTACTACTTAGTTTGATTATATAAAAAGAATTAATGCATTTTATCAAAGTTAACTAATTAGTAACTTTTGTATTTATAAATATATTCTTATGTTTATTTGTTTATCATTAAAAGAATATACAAAGCTTAATCCTAATGATGTTAAAAAAGTATTAATATATTTAATAATTTTAATGTTGACATAATTACTATTCATTTCGTTTGCTTGATAAGAATGTCACTTTTTCTGCGATTATTTCCATAATATATTTTTTCTCTTCTTCAGTTTCTTCTACTCTAGTTTCAATTCTACCTTTTACTCCTAGTAAGTCTCCTTTTTTACAGTATTCCGCAGTATTTTCCGCAACACCAGTCCATAACCTACAATCAACAAAATCAGCATCATATTCACCATCTAGATTTTTATAATTTCTAGGTACCGCTAAAGTAATGTTAGTAAAATTTTTACCTCCTTCACTTTCCTTTAATTCAGGATCACGAACTAATCTGCCTACCAAAACTACTTGGTTTAACATAACTTTTTCCTCCTTTCATGGCATATATTACTAAAGATTTTTATTGATTACAAATCACTAAAATTGAATTTTTGAGTCTTATTTTTTACAATAATTTTATAATAAAAAAAAGAAAAATATATTTCTGTTTATATTTTTCTTCAATAATTCAATTTTTGTATATTTTTCATTTTTTTAATAAATTTTTTATTCCTTCAATTCCTAGTGTTGCGCACTTAACTCTAGCTGGTTGTTTTGATACATCTTCATATATACTTAGTTCTTCAAGTAATGCTTTATCATACTCTTTACCATCTATCATATTGATATAATTATTAATAATATTAAAAGCTTCATCCTTAGTTTTACCAATTAATTTAGATATTGCGATAGATAAAGATGATGTCGCAATAGCACATGCTTCGCCATCAAATCTAATATCCTTGATTATATCATTATCTAGTTTTAATTCTATAGTAAAATGATCAATACAAGAAGAGTTATTATTTTCTCCTTTTATATAAATTGAATCATTAGTTAAACCCTTATTAACAGGATTATTATAATTTTCTATTATTAATTCTCTTTTTAATTCACTATCCATATTATACCCCTATACTTTCTTCTAATATTTTATCATTATCAAGTGCATCTACTAGTTTATCTATTTCTTCTTTAGTATTATAGAAATATAGACTTACTCTAACTGTATTAGTAATATTTAATTCATCTTTTAATTTCTTATCACAGTGATCTCCACTTCTTACACATATATTATGTTTATCTAAATATATAGCAGTATCTTGTGCGAATACATCTTTAACATTAAAAGTTACAGTAGACCCTTCTACATTTTTATTATAAATAATAATATTATCTAATTTTTCTAATTTATTAACTAAGTATCTTTTTAATTCACAAACATATTCTTCTATATTATCTATACCAATTTTATTAATATATTTGATAGCTTCCATAAAACCAATTACTCCAGGAATATTTTGAGTACCTGCTTCTAACCTATATGGTAATTCTTTATATACTATTTCACTTGGTGAATCAAAAGAAATAGTCATACCTCCACCCTTTTTAATTGGATCTAGTTCATTTAATAATTCTTCTTTTCCATATAAAACACCTACTCCGTTAGGTCCAAGCATCTTATGAGCAGATATAGATAAAAAGTCTACATCACTGTTTTGAACATCTATATTTATATGACCTGCGCTTTGGGATGCATCGATTAGAACTTTAATTCCTCTTTCATGACATATAGATACTATTTTCTTAACATCTCTAATATCTCCTATTACATTAGTTACTTCCGCAATAGAAAGAACTTTAGTATTATCATTTATTGATGAAATTAAATTATCAATATTAAATGTATAATCATCATTTAAAGGTATTGCTTTTACTTTTATACCTATCTTATTTTCTAAATCAAACCATGGTAATATTACAGATGCATGTTCAGATTTAGTAACTAATACTTCATCTCCAGCATTTAACTTATCCTTAAAATATCCATATACTACCTCAGATATAGACTCAGTAGAACCACTAGTAAATACTATTTCTTTAGTACTTTTAGCATTAATAAAATCTCTAACTGTTTCTCTAGCTTTTTCAAATTCTAAACTTGATTTTAAACTAATTGAATAATCTCCTCTATGAGCATTTGATGGATACTCATTATAATATTCATTAATCTTATCAATAACACATTTAGGTTTTAATGATGTCGCACCATTATCAAAATAAATAATACCACTTTTTAAAAAAGGAAAATCATCTCTATTCATAAATTCACCTCCTAATTAATCTAATATATAATATTCTTATAATAATATTTTAAATAATTATAATTACTAATTATAAAACAATAATATTTTATCACAAAAACTATTATTTTACCTATTTTTTTGTTAAAATTATTGTAAGGAGATGAAATAATGGATAATTGTATTTTTTGTAAAATTATTAATAAGGAGATACCTGCGAAAGTAATATATGAAGATGAAATGGTTATGGTTTATCTTGATATTAATCCATTTCAAACTGGACATACATTAATTATACCTAAAAAACATTTTACTGATTTGGATGATATAGAAGAAGAATATATAAATCATATAATGAAAACTGCGAAAATAATAAAGAAAAGAATTGAGGAAAGATTACAACCAGATGGAATAAAACTTGTACAAAATAATGGTTCACTTCAAGAAGTCAAACACTATCATTTACATATTATTCCATATTATGATAATAAAAAAGAATTATCTTTAGATGAAGTATTTGAAATATTAAAATAAAAAGTTCCTTTTGGAACTTTTTTTCATATTAGCAAACGGCAGAACATAATATAATAGCAAGTAATATATAAAGTACTATTATTGCGACATAACCGCTACCTCGTCTACCAGTTTGACCACAAGAATTTGAACAATTAGAATTTGTCATATTAAAAATACCTCCCTTAAATATAAGCACCTATTATTATTACTAATAATATAAATAATACTAGAATGATTCCAGCATTTGAACCATATGAGTAATTCATAATTCATTCCTCCTTTTTTGTTGTTCACAATATACTATGATAAAACCTTTATTTTGGTGATATCCTTTTAAAAAATATTGTTTTATTTCTTTATTTTTGTTATTATATATATGTACGAATTTTAGGAGGATAACATGAAGAAAAGTAAATTTTTAGTTGGTACTGCGATAATTATGGCAGGATTAGTTCTTACTACAGGATGTGGTAGAGCAAAATTAAAGAATGGTGAAGAGGTTGCGATTAAAATAAATGGTAAAAACATTACCGCAGATAATCTTTATAAAGAATTAAGGAATAAGTATGCAAAAGAAGTTATTGTTGATGATATTGATAAAAAAATATTTGATGTAATATATAAAAACGATGAAGAAATTGAAAAGCAAGTAAAAGATCAAATGGAATATATTAAAAATCAATACTCAGATAATTTTGAAGAAACATTAAAAAATGCTGGATATGAAGATGAATATGAATTAGAAGATGAATTAAGATTAAATTATCAAAGAACAAAAGCAGTTGATGATTATTTAAAAGAAAATATAACTGATAAAGAAATTAAAGAATACTATAATAATGAAACAATTGGTGATATTAGCGCAAAACATATACTTATTAAAGTAAAAAGTGATACTGATGAAGAAGGATTATCAGATGAAGATGCTAAGAAAAAAGCTGAAGAATTAATAGAAAAACTTGATGATGGAGAAGATTTTGATAAATTAGCTAAAGAAAACTCTGACGATCCAGGATCAGCTGCTAATGGTGGTGACTT
>CAZJSD010000039.1:0-10919 GCA_964548815.1 uncultured Muribaculaceae bacterium | reverse complement strand
CAATAAGTGTTTATTTTATATCTCTACTTGTTGCACTTCGTTTGAAAATTTCTAATGTTTTTTTATAAAATATGTTATAATTAAAATATGAGGAAAGAATTTATGAAAAATATAATTAAGAATGTACTAATATTTATATCATATTTTATATATGAGTATGTCTTTATTGCGTTATTAAGTTGTTTTAATATTGATTATTATAGTTTTAGTTATTCTAACAAAGTATTAACACTATTCATCTTCTACTTAATATATATAGGTTTTATTATTGTTATGTATAAAGATGAAATAAAAAAAGACTTTATTGATTTTAAGAATAACTATAAACAATATCTTTCTAAATATTTATGGGTATATTTAGTAGGAATCCTACTAATGGGAATAAGTAATATGATAATTCAATCAATCACTAATTTAGAATTAAGTGGTAATGAAGAAAATGTAAGGTTATTAATTAAGAAAATACCTTTATTTATGATGTTTTCTTCTGTAATATACGCACCTTTTATAGAAGAAATAATATTTAGAAAGAGTATAAAAAATATAATTAATAAAAAATACTTATTTATTATTATAAGTGGATTTCTATTTGGTGTACTACATATAAGTGATTATACAAATATAAATGAAATCTTAATGGGTATTCCATATATGATTATGGGAATAGACTTTGCGTATATTTATTATAAAACTAATAATATATTTACAACTATGACTTTCCATCTATGCCATAATCTAGTATTATTAATAATACAATTGCTATAGGAGGATATATGAAAGAAATAGAATTAGAAGTTGAAAACGAAAAAAAAGGACATCATTTTTTTAGAACTTTATTCTTTATAATAATCCTAATAATTATATTAATAATAATATATGCGAAATTCTTAGGAAACTCTGGATTTGTATTAAAAGAATATCAAATAAAAGATAGTATACCAGAATCATTTAACAACCTAAAAATAGCGCACTTTTCAGATATTTTATATAACAAAGATGAAGATATAGAAGTATTTGATGATATTATAAAGAAAATAAATGATAAAAAAGTTGATATTATTATTTTCTCTGGTAACTTAACTAAAGGAAAATATAAATTTAATGAAAAAGAATCAAATAAAGTAATAGAAAAACTTAGTAAACTAGAATCTAAATATGGAAAATATTATGTAAGTGGTATGGAAGATAAAAAGAATCCTAGTTATGATAGTATTATGAATCAAAGTGGATTTATTTCACTAAATGATAATAAAGATATTATTTATAGTAAAACTAAAGATCAATTATTATTAGTAGGAGTAGATAATAATTCCCCTACCTCATTTATAAATGATATTATAAATGACTATAATGGTTATAAAATAGTAGTATTTAGTGAAAGTGACGAAATAGAAGAAATAAAAGAATATAATTTCAATGTAGCTTTATCATCAAACTCATTAAACGGTCAAATTAATATACCTATAGTAAAAGAATTCTTTGTAAGAGATGGCAGTAAAAAATATATAAATCCATATTATAAAGTTGGAAATACAAAATTATATATTAGTAGTGGTATAGGAACTGATAAAATAGATTTTAGATTATTTAATAAACCATCTGGTAATATATATAATTTTAAATCACAAAAAAATATGTAGATATCTACATATTTTTTAATGTTAATTTTTTTGTCATACCATCTATAATACCATTTGAAATAATTATCGCAGTATCTATCTCTGTTTTATATGAAGTATCTATTTTTATTAATTTGTCACTCCTTATTAAACGAGATAAATTATCCATTCCTTCTCTTAGTCTTGTAACTCCATTAATTGTTGTTTTCTTTCTATCTTCTATAAATATTTGATTCATATAATCTCTTTTTACTACAATTTCAGGAGTTGCGGTCATCATGTATAATTGATCATCTAAATTAATCACATTGTTTAAATCACTCATTTTTTCTAAATATGTTTGAAAGTTTATTTCTCCTCTTTCATACATCATCTGATACCAGATATAATTATCAAATATACCTCTATCTTGTAATATAATATCTGGATTTCTACTTATACATTTATTTAGTTGCTCTATAGATATTTCTAGTGTTTTATCATTAAATTCAACATTTGATAAAGTATTAGTATCATATCTTTCTTTAACTATTTGAGCTGGTTCTTTTGTTCTTACTACGTTATAATTTGCCATTTTAAAGAATTCAAATATTCTTTCAGTACTTACAGTTTTACCTGTTCTAGGCATACCTGCTAATTCTACAATAAATGATTTCTTATCATCTTGTTTATCTAATAATTCCTTTAATCTATACTTTTTCTCATTTAATTCTTCTAATTTAGCTTTTAAACTATCATCTGTAATATACTTTCTATACATTTTAAACTCCTTCTATTCTATTATACTTGATATATGAAAAACCTTAATATCTTTATTCTCTTTTATCTTTTTAATTACTAAAATATCATCATCTATTAATATGTTTATATGATCTTTATTAGCGTTATCATTCAAATAATTATTCTTTAATTCACTAGATTCATATCCTAGATATTCTTCTTTTGATAAAAATATAGCGTTATTCTTATCAAAAAAAACTAGATGTTTCTTTAACCAATCATATTTTTCATCAACTATTTTATTATTCTTACATATACTTAGTATTCTAACATTATAACCATTTTCTATTAATTCTTTCATAGTATTTATAACTGAATTAATAGGTCTAATAGAGTTATAATCAAAGTTTCCTATATCATATTCTGCGATAACACCATCCATATCAAAATAAATATCTACATCACTATTTTCATAATTATCTAAAAACTCATAAAATTTCATATTAACCTCCATAAAAAAATATGCTTAATGCATATTTATTTCTTTAATTCATCTATATATTTCTTTAATGCATTTGCGTTAGGTCCCAATATTATTTTTAATTGATTATCTATTTCTACTATACCTTTAGCCCCTAAACGCTGTATTGCGTCCTTATTAACTATAGAAACATCTTTAAGAGTAACTTTAAATCTAGACATATTTACTTCCATATTAATAATATTATCTTTTCCACCTAAAAACTCTACTAATTTATTTGCTTCTATACTAAAATCTTTTTTATTTGCTTTTAATACTATTAAAAGTATAAATATTAAAACTACTATTATTATTAAGTATTGATAATTAAAATTCATATCTATCACCTACTATAATTATACTATAAATAATTAAAAACTCAAGACTTACACCTACACTTTTTATGTTAATAAGAATATCTTATAATAGAAATTAAATGTAAGGGGGAAATTATTATGTGTAAAAATAATTGTAACTGTATTAGTGATATATTAAAAGTAATTAATTTACTTCAGAGAAATGCTGATACTGATGATAGTTGTATAGAAAGTTGTGATAGACCTACTTTAGGTCAATTTGCATGTCTATATTACAATACAAGACCAGTAATTCTTTATACTTGTAATAGTAATGGAACAACTCCATGGCAAGCTCCTACTACAAGAGAAGCAAATCCAGAGACTTTTTCATCAGTTTTTAGAGTAGAAAAAATAGATAACTGCTGCGCAACATTTAGAGTATTAATCGCAAATGATGATGGGACTTATACTGCGACAGAATCGTTCTTCACTATGAATCTAGAATGTATTTGCGCAATAAGATGTTTAGGTGACACTTTAATTGAGAATGTTTAAACTAATTCTATCTTACTAATAGAACTAACATCAATCAGTTCATCATCTATAGTTATTAGACTATTATTGGTTTTTCCAATTATGGTCTTTTTTATTACTTCGTTATTATTTAAAGTAATAATAGTATCTGCTTTATATACAAAACTCTCTGAATTAAATATATCTTTTATTTGTTTATTAACACTTTTTTCTTCCTTTTTATTATCTTCTTTAATAGGATCATTATTAATAATACTTGTTTCCTGATTATTATTCTTTGGAGCTTTACCTTTAAATATATTTGGCAATATCTTACTCATTTTAACCTCCTTTTAATAAATTTTATGCATAATTATTTAAATAATTCTAAATAATAAAATAGAGGTCAATATGAAAAATATAAAAATAATAGTATTTATAATTTTATTTTCTATAATTAGTATTATTTCTATTTATAGTAGTACTTTTATATTATCTAGTAATTATAAATATATTCATATAAAACAAGCTTTATGGTATTTAATAGGTTTTATGTTTATATTTATTCTATATAAAAAGAAAAAGGAATTTTTTTATAAATATGGTACCTTTCTTTATATATTTACAAATCTATTATTACTATTAGTATTATTCTTTGGAACAGAAACTAATGGAGCGAAAGCATGGTTCACAATAACAGGTATTGGAGCTTTTCAGCCTTCTGAATTTATGAAAGTAGTACTAATAATTGTACTTGCAAATATGTTAAATAATTATAATAGATTAGAAAAGACATTTAAAAACGAATTAATGATAATAATAAAGTGTCTAATAATTACATTAATACCTTCTATACTTACCTTTTTAGAACCTGATACAGGTAATGTAATTATATATTTTGTAATACTAGTTATAATGCTTTTTATATTTGGAATAAGATATAGATGGTTTATAATAACATTTATAATTACTGGAACTCTAATAAGTGTATTCTTATATTTATACTTCAAACAAAAAGATATTTTTATTAATATATTTGGAACTAATTTCTTTTATAGAATGGATAGAATATTAGATTGGAAAAATAAAGAAGGTATGCAGTTAGAAAATGCTCTCTCCGCAACAGGGTCTTCTCCTTTTTGGGGTTATGGTATTGGTAATACGCCCATTTATTTTCCAGAAGCTCAAACAGATTTTATTTCATCAATTATAATGAGTAACTTTGGATACGTTTTAAGCATTGTTTTTATACTTATTTCCATGCTTTTTGATATAACACTAATAATTATAGGTAATCATCTAAAAGGACATAATAAATACCTTATAAGTGGTATTATAGGGATTATTATTTTCCAACAAATTCAAAATATAGGTATGAATTTAGGATTATTACCTATCACAGGTGTTACATTACCTTTTATAAGTTATGGTGGAAGTAGTTTAATCAGTTATATGATAATGATAGGTTTAATTATAAATGTAAATAAAAAGAAGACATAAAGTCTTCTATTTTTTTGATTTAAAGATTGCACTAAATAATTTACTTAGTATTCTAGTTGTTCCCATATTAACTGCTTTTTTACCAAATTTATACATAGGGTTATTCTTCTTTTCTCTTTCAGCTTTCTTCTTTGCCTTTTCTTCTTCTGCTAATTTTTTAGCAGCTTCCTTTTCTGCTTTAGCTTTTTCTTTTTCTGCTTGAATTTCTGCTTCTTTTTCTGCTTTTTCTTCATTCTTCTTAGAAATCTTCTCATAAGCAGATTCATCATCTACATCTTCATCATATTTTCCACAGAAAGGACTATTATTTATAATTCTATTTCTAGTCATTTCATCAATGACACCTATCTTACTTTGAGGAGGTAAAATCATAACTCTTTCTACTATTTCTGGTTCACCTTTTTCATTTTGAAAACTAACTAATGCTTCTCCAGTACCTAATTCTAAAATAGTATCATATGTCTTAAACTTTGGATTTACTCTAAATGCCTCCGCCGCAGACTTAACAATCTTTTGATCTGCTGGTGTATACGCTCTTAAATTATGTTGAACTCTATTACCCAATTGATCAAGAATAGTATTTGGAATATCAGTTGTATAATGACTTATAAAATATAATCCTATTCCCTTAGATCTAATTAATCTAACTATCTTATCTACTTGTTTTAATCTATATGATGGCATTTCTCTAAATAAGAAATATGCCTCATCAAAGAAGAATACAATCTTTGGTTTATCTAAATCTCCAACTTCAGGCATTTGATTATATAACGCGGTTAAAAGCCATAACATAACAGATGCATATAAATCTGGACTTTTATATAATTCAACCGCATCAAGTATATTTATAATTCCCTTACCATTATTATCAACTGATATAAAATCTTTAATATCAAGTTCTGGTTCTCCAAAGAATTTATCCGCACCTTGGTTTTCAAGTGCCATCAAACTTCTAAGTATTACACCAATACTTTGAGTAGTTATATTTCCATATTTAGTAATATAATCTTTTCTATTTTCACCAATATAATTTAATGCACTTTTTAAATCTTTTAGGTCATCTAAATCTAAACTTTCATCTTCCGCTATTTTAAATAGGATATTAAGAACACCTTCTTGAGCTTCAGATAGACCTAACATTATAGATAATATATCTGGACCAATATCTTTAATTTTCGCTCTAATAGGATGACCACTTTTTTGAAACACATCCCAAAATCTAACTGGAAATTCCTTAACATCAAAATCAGTTAATTTTAAACTTTCTACTCTCTTAGAAATATTATCATTCATTTCACCAATGCATGCGGTTCCAGCAAGATCACCTTTAACATCTGCCATAAATACAGGAACACCAGCATCAGAAAATCCTTCTGCCATTACTTTTGAAGTAATAGTTTTACCAGTACCAGATGCCCCAGTAATAAGTCCATGTCTATTAGCTTTATCTAATAATAGAATACTTTCTGTTTTGTCATTTTTACCTATTAATAATTTATTATTTATATACATACAACATATCCTCCATTAAATAGATTATATCATAATTATTATAATTGTTGACTTTAAATTTATAATAACTATAATAATTCTAAGTGGTGTTTGGTATGAAAAAAGAAATAATAAATGCATTAATAAAAAATGAATTAATTGATGATGAAATATATCTAGATTATATTGAAGAATTAATTAATAAAGAAGAATTAAGTAATTATGTTGATAGTATTATGATTACTACTGATGATCTATCAGGATTTGATACTAAATCTAGAGTACTATCTTTTAATCCAGATATGATTATATGGTCTCCTTTTGATAAAAAAGTTCCTTGTATAGATTTATTAGTATCAGAGAAAGAAAGAAAAACAAACTCTATTAAAAGCGCAAATATGGCAAATATATATAATCTATTTGTTATTAGACATGAAATAGAACATATAGTGCAAGATAAGATAATAGATAGTTCTGATGACAGCATATTAAAAAATATATTAATGAAAGATACAATAAGCTTAATGTTAGATACAGGATTCTTTAATAACTTCTATTATAAAAAATATCATGATAGATTCTATAATGAATATAACGCTAATATAAATGCATATAAAAAAGTATTAGATGAACTAAATAAACTTAATATAAGCGATATTAAAAGAATATTGAAAAAAATAAATAAAGTTATTGGTAATTATGTATTGTATTCTTATTCTGATATAGATAATATTAACGAATACTCTACTCCAATAAAAAATATGTATAAAATTAATAATCATTTAAACGAATTATGTAAAGAACATAGTATTAAAGTAGAAAATACTACTGGTTATTCAAAATTTAATATAGAAGAAAAACCATCAACTGAATCATTAAAATTAATGTATGGTTTAGCAATAAAACCAGATACATATAAAACTATTAGAAAAGTATCAAATGGTAGAATTAAAACTTTAAATTTATTTAATGAAATAAAAAACTAGGAAAACCTAGTTTTTTAATTTACTTTATTTAGAATAACAGTTTTCTGATCTTTATCATAATAGTATTCAAAATTATATGAGTTATTATTAGAATCTGTAATTGTAAAAGTATTCTTATCCTTATTGTTCTTATCACCAATTAATCTTAAAGTACATCCATCCGCACTAGAATAAGCCACTTCTACATTACCTTTTCCTGTACTAGAAAAGCTTGTTACGGTTACTTCTCCTGACAAATTAAGATTATATTCATCTAAATTCTTATATGTTTCATAAGGAGAACTAAAAAAACCACCTTTCATAAAAATAGTAATAGTAATGAATAGTATTACTACTATAAATGATATTACTCTTAAACTAGTCTTTTCTAGTACATTAATAACAATAACAATTATTGATACAAAGCAAAATATACATGACAATAAATGATTTGGAAAACTATTAATCACACTATTGAAATATCCAAGTCCTAAATAAGAAAGAAATATAAGCATAGGTAATAGTATTAATACACTTAGAATACTATCCTTTTTAATATAATAACCAATATATCCCATTGGTAAACATAGAATAGTCCAAATAAACCAATATCTATAAAAACTAAATAAATTCCAACCCATATAAGAAAAAGGAACTTGAAACAAATATATTAATGGCTGACTTATTAAAAAGAATACAAAACATTTTAAAGCACTATCTTTTGGAGACTTACTATTACATATAATTATTATTCCAAAAAGTATCCACCATTCAAATTGAATTGAAATATCTCTAAATGATGTATCTTTAGTAATCGGAATTATTGCCATTGATGCAGTATATAATGCCACTATTATAGAAAAAATAATTAATTTTTTCCAAGATAAATCTATCCCACCAAATAATTTTTTCATATTTATATATCTCCCTTTCAATAATTTAATTATTATTATCCATATCTACTTGATATTCTTTTTTATCTTCTTCAACCTTAAAGAATTCTCTTTTAGAAACATTCATCTTTTTAGCAATTATATTTCCAGGAAATGTTACTATTTTTTGATTGTATTGAGAGACGCATGAATTATATAACCTTCTTGCTGCCTGAAGATGTTCTTCACAATCTAAAATTGATTTTTGTAATATCATAACATTTTTATCTGCCTTTAATTCTGGATATTTTTCAATTACAATACTAATTTTCTTAGAAGAATCATCCATCTTTTTATTAGCAGATTCTTTTTCTTCCAATGACATACCTTTACGTATTTTTATTACTTCTAACAATGTTTCTTTTTCATATTTCATATAACCTTTAACTGCCTCAACCATTTGAGATAAAAGATCATAACGCTTAGCTAAAGCAACATCTATGCCTGAAAATGTTTCATCTATTTTTATTGATAATCTATTTATACTATTATAATTTGAAACATAAATAATTAATAAGATCATCGCTACTATAAAAAACATTATTCCTAAAACTATTATTAATGCTATTACATATGGACTCATACTATACCTCCTTCTTAAATAAGTCATTATCTAAATTCAATTGATCTACAAAATTAGTTATTACTTTAATATCTGCCACTATTTTATTTTTTATTTGTTCTTCGCTAAGATTTGATGATAAACTTGGTTCAAATGAATCATTATTATTATATAATCCAATATGAAGTTTATTATCAATAAAACAAAATAATAATTGACCAGAAACACTATATGCTACTTTTTTTATCTTATCCATAAAATGAGGAGTTAATATATAAAAGGCTTCTTCTTCATCTTGTGCGTATACTCTAAAAGTATTATTAAATTCTCCATCTTCTAAAATTACTTTTTTAAATTTTACTTCTTGATTCCAGTTGTTTAACCTTGAATTAGAAAAAGATTTTTCTCTAATTTGCATATTTGCTTTAAAAGGTTTATTAAAATCAAATATCAGCCATTTTCCTCTAAATATAGTTACATTATATTTTTCTGTTTCTCCATCAGAATTCTTTCTTTCTCTTTCCTCAGTAATTGTAACATCCGCTTGTTCAACATTAATATCTTTATATTTTCCTGAAATATAATCATTTGATGAATATTTATCACCCATATTCATCATTTCTGTTTCCCTAATAATTGATTCAGGTAATCCATCACTAGGTTTATATACTAAATCAGTAAAAACAGACTCCAATGCTTCTTTTACATAGTATTCTTTATAAATTGCCCTATATTTACCATATGGAACTGAATATAGAATAATTCCTACTAATAAGATAGTTGTTAGTATAAATGGTATTAATATTAACAATGGAAATAATTTTGTTAATATAGTTAATATTAATAATAATATAATTAATGCAAAAGCAATTATAAAACAGGTTACAACTATATTTTTTCCTTGTTTTTTATATTTTTCCATTTCTTCTTTCATTTTTATTCCCTCGCTATTATTAATTATATAACATAAAAGACAAAAAAACTAGGAAAACCTAGTTTAATTTCTAAAATGGTGGACCCTAGGGGATTCGAACTCCTGACCTTCTCGGTGCAAACGAGATGCTCTAGCCAGCTGAGCTAAGGGCCCTTACAAAAAAATATCAGCGACGTCCTATTTTTGCTTAACACTATCTTCGGCGTTAGAGTGCTTGACTTCTGTGTTCGGGATGGGAACAGGTATTTCCACTCTGCTATAATCACTGATAAATTAATTATAATATATAAAATTTAAAATGTCAATTATTCTCTGAAAACATGATAATGTGCAACAAATTAGTTATGGTTAAATCCTCAATCTATTAGTACTGGTCGACTCAAAGTATCACTACTCTTCCATCTCCAGCCTATCAACCAGTTAGTCTTTCTGGGATTTTACTATTATAAAAATATGGGAAAACTCATCTTGAAGTAGGCTTCCCGCTTAGATGCTTTCAGCGGTTATCCTTTCCATACATAGCTACTCTGCACTGCAGCTGGCGCTACAACAGATACACCAGAGGTATGTCCATCCCGGTCCTCTCGTACTAAAGATAGATCTCCTCAATTTTCCTACGCCCACGACGGATAGGGACCGAACTGTCTCACGACGTTCTGAACCCAGCTCGCGTGCCACTTTAATGGGCGAACAGCCCAACCCTTGGAAGCGACTCCACCTCCAGGATGTGACGAGCCGACATCGAGGTGCCAAACACCACCGTCTATGTGAACTATTGGGTGGTATCAGCCTGTTATCCCCAGGGTAACTTTTATCCGTTAAGCGACGACCATTCCATTCTGAATCGCCTGGCCACTATGTCCT
>CAZJSD010000038.1:0-10977 GCA_964548815.1 uncultured Muribaculaceae bacterium | reverse complement strand
CACCAAGTACTTTAATTTTTGCTAATTTATCAATTTCTAATGCCCTAACTAGTCCTCCTTATTATCGAAAAAATATCCGAATATTTTGCTAATTTTAAATCCTTCATCATTATTTTTTCTATTTTCTATTAATCTGAATTGTTTATCTTCACTAAGCATTGTATATTCTCTTCCTCTAATAGATAACTTATTAATAAAATATTTTATCATTCCATATGAAGATGAATACATAAGATTTCTTATACCAACAGTCTTAATTGGTTTAACTATTGCTTTTTCATTAAATATTTGTTTGCAAATTGAATCAAAACCTGGAATATTTCCTACTCCTCCTGTAATAATTATATAACGAATTTCTTTTTTTGTTAAGTTATTTAACTCTTTTTTCGATTTTTCTAATATCTCTTTTATTTTATTTTCTGCTATTTCACTTACTTCGTATTGATTTATTTTGATTTTTATATTTGAATTATCTCTTGTTTCATATAATTCATTATTATTTGCAAACTCTTTATCAAGTAATAAAAACATCTCTTTAATCTTATTTGCTTTATCTATATCTATATTATAAACATATGAAATATCTTTTTCTATTTCGTTAGAACCATCCGCAAGTAATGTAGAATTAGTAATAATTCCTTTATTAAAAGTTGTTAATTCTGTCTTTTCACTACCAATATTAATTACTGCGCATACCTCATCATCAAACTTCTTCTCTTTAAAACAATAATAATCTCCTATTGAATTAAATAATATATCTACTACTTCTATTCCAATTTTACTTAATATTGAAACATGCCTATATAGATTCTTCTTTGGTACTGTAACCATCATAGCTAATACACTTAATTTATCAGCGTGATAACCTCTTGGATTAACTACTTCATTTTGATTATCAACTACATATTTAATAGGCATTATTGTAACCAATTCTTCATTCTCTGGTATTTTATTATATATTGATGCTTGTAATGTATTTAAAATATCATCACTTGATATTAATTTATTCTCATTTGTAATAGTTGTATATCCATCTGTTAATGTATATCTAGCATTATTAATTGGTACAGAAGTTACTACTTTATCTACTTTTATCCCAAGAGATTTATTTACTTCATCAAAAGCATTTTTTAAAGTATGAATAACTTCATCATCATCTACTATTACTCCGTTTTTTATGCCACTAGAAGGATAAGCATTAGATGCTAATACATTTAAGTCGCCATTTAATTCTTCTAAAACAACAATTTTAATATAACTTGAACCTATGTCTACTGAAGAAAAAATCTTTCGCATCAATATACCTCCTCTATCATCTTGAAATATTATATCATATATTTTTCTTTTTTAATAGATTTAAAAGAAAAAAAATAGAAAATATCTAATAATTTTCTATTCTTTTGGTACAAAATAGTTACCATAATCTAAATACAATATACCTTTTTTATTTTCTACTGAATTAATGATTGTTTTATAATCATTTATTTTAGATAATTTTGTTAAAGTTACATACACATAATTACCATCATTCATTGAAAATAAGAATCTTTCTTTATCAATACCATTTGGAGAATATGATATTTCAGAAATCATTTCAAGTGTAGTATCTTTTACTTTATTCATCTTTTTTACCAAGTTTTTATATACATCTTTATCATCTATTTTATTAATTAATATTGG
Source organism: uncultured Muribaculaceae bacterium (assembly GCA_964548815.1). Taxonomy (GTDB): domain Bacteria; phylum Bacillota_I; class Bacilli_A; order RF39; family UBA660; genus RUG13038. The sequence goes on along the minus strand of CAZJSD010000038.1, from coordinate 9,297 downwards.
TAAATGATTATCATTATAATCTACTTTTTCACCATTTTCAATAATGGTCTTTTTTTCATTTCCATCATAAAATAGTTTTTTATATTCATAAACTTTTATTTTTAATTCTAAGTCTATTGTTCTGCTTATTTTTACATCTTTTAATAATTTGCTTTTTCTAATAATTGTTTTTTCAAAAAAGTTATTTGTTAACAAAAATGAAGAATTATTATCTAGTTTTAATTCTTTTAGTACTTCTTCATCTGTCAAATAATGATTATTATAAACAAAATATGTTCTAACTTTTATTAAAGTAAGTAAATAAAACAATCCCGCTAAAACTATTAAAAAACATAAAAATATCAATACACTTTTTATTTTTAATTTTTTCCTTTTTCTTCTTTTTTTACTCATTTTACTCTCCAAAATTTACAAATTCTTGTTCTACTTTTAAATCTATATTATATTTTTCCTTTACTTTTTTCTTGATTAATTCTATTAATTTTACTACATCGTCAGAAGTAGCATTATTATAATTTACAATAAAATTAGCATGTTTTTCAGAAACTTTTACTCCTCCTATTGAATATCCTTTTAATCCCAAATCTTCTATTAATTTGCCAGAAAATATAGTATCTGAAGGATTTCTAAATACAGATCCAGCAGATGGATATTCTAGTGGTTGACTCTCTATTCTTCTTTTTCTTCTATCATTCATAAGTGTTAATATTTCTTCTCTATCTGCTTTATGTAATTTAAATGTCGCGCAAACAACTATATATTTTTTTTCTTGAAAAATACTATGTCTATAAGAAAAATCTAATTTATCTTTAGTTTCTGTTACTACATTAAACTTATCATCAATATATGTTACATCTACTAAAACTTCACTCATATCGCTTTTATATGCTCCTGCATTCATATATATTGCGCCACCTACATGAGCTGGTATACCTGAAGCAAACTCTAAACCACCTAAATTATTATTTGCACAATAATTAGATAGTTTTATTAATGGATATCCTGCTTCTACTTTTACAATATCTTTATCTATTTCAACTTTATTAAAATTACATAAAGATATAATTATACCATTATATTTCTTTGATGATACTATAACATTACTACCATTTCCTAATACCTTATATTTTATATTATTCTTACTAACATATTTAAGTAATTCTACTAATTGATCAATACTTGATGGCATAACATAATAATCACATTGACCACCAATTTTATATGTTGTATGTTTAGCTAATTCTTCATGCTCTAAAAAATCTATATTTTGATTTGTTAAAAATTCTTTTATATTCATACTCTAACCTACTAACCTTTTAATTTCATTATAAATTCTTTCGTCTACATCATAAATAGCCAACCCTTTAGCTGCTTTAGCCATGTTATCCAATTCTTTTTTATTAGATATTATATCATTAATCATATTATTTAAGTTTTCTGAAGTTATTTCATTATTTAATATAATCTTTGCAGCACCCTTTTTTTCAAATACTCTAGCATTATCTTCTTGCCTATTTGCAGAACTACTAGGAAGTGGTATAAATATAGATGGTTTTCCTAACAAAGCTAATTCTGTTAATGTTAAAGCACCACTTCTTGCAACTACTAATGAACTAATAGTCATTACTTCATCCATATTGTATATATATGGTAATACTTTAGTATTATTAATCTTTTCAATATTTATATTTGAATCTTTTAATTCTTTTTTTATTATTTCATATTGTAAAGAACCAGTAGACCATACTATTTGATACTTTTCATTCATTTTATTTTTAATAATATCTATAATACAATCATTAATTCTTTTTGCACCCTGACTTCCACCAAATACTAATACTATTGGTAAATTCTTACTAACACCTAATTCATCCATAATCTTTTTCTTTTTACTTTCTGTTAAATTAAGTGGTTTTACTTTTGTTGGTGTTCCTGTATATACTACTCTTTTAGCCTTTTTTAAAGAGTTTTTAGCTTCTTCAATACCTACTAAAATAGTATCAACTTTTTTTGATAATAATCTTATAGCTAAACCAGGATAAGCATTACTTTCATGTAATAAAGTAGGAATACCTAATTGGTGAGCAGATGATATAACTGCACCACATATATATCCCCCAGTACCAATAACTATATCAGGTTTAAATTCTTTTAATATTTTTTTTGCTTCACCAAAACCTTTCATAGTTTTTATTGCCTTTTTTATATTATCAAAAGATAATGATTTACTAAATCCATAAGCTTGAATGGCATATGATTTATAACCTGCTTTAGAAATTAAATCTTCCTCTAATTTTTTACCAGTTGCTATAAATCTAATATCACTCCCAGGATTATTTTTTTCTATTATATTAGCAATTGCTATTCCTGGATTAATATGTCCACCAGTACCTGCTGCCCCAATTATTACCTTCATTTTCTTCACCTACTTAATTATATCATAGTAATAAAAAAAGAAGTACTTTTTTCTTCTTTTTTATTTATTTTTCTTTCCCCAAATCATTTGACCTAAATCATAAATTCCAGGAATTTTATAGTCTTCACCTTGACACCCTTTAATAAGTGCTACTATTGCAAATACAAATATTACTGTTTGAAGAGCCATAAACATTAATCCTACAAATGGAATTGCACATAATGGAGATAAACATAATTGTACAATAAACAAAGCTCCTGCTTGATTATATAAGAATTTTGCTCTTTCTGAGTATTTACTTTCTTCCATAAAAGAGAAAATAAATCCTAATACTGATATTATATATACAAGTATTGTTTCTCCTACCATATCTATCCCAGTAAATGTTTTTTCTACTTTTTCAACTTTTGCTTTTTCAGCCATTATACTTCACCCTTTCTAGTAAAACTATACCATAAAAAAGAAAATTTCACAATTATTTATTTTAATTGTGAAATAAAAGTGTCTAGTCCAATACCATCATTAATTCTAACTCTAGATAACGCTAATTTTTCATCTCCAACATGTATTTGACCAGGTTGAGTTGTAAATGCTAAAGATATTCCTGCTTCTTTTACTATAGCCTTTGCATGATCATTTGTATCTCCACATGGATAAGCAAGTGCATCAGAATTACCAAGTTTTTCTGCTGAAGTTTTTAAATCTTGAACACCTGTATCATGATCTACACATAGTATTCTTCCACCATGTTGTTCTCCACATCCACCTTCATGCATATTATCAGTATGTGAATGATATCTAGTATAACCTGAATTATACATTTCTCTTTGTACATCTTGGCTAACATCCGTCCAACTTGTTACTACAAACCATACTAAAGGAATTTTATATTGAACTGCAAGTGGATATGCAATAGTATAATTAGATACTTCTCCATCATCAAGTGTTAATACAGCACTTTTCTCTGGCAAATCTAGTTTACCCTCTACATATAAATTTACTTCTTTCATATTTGGAATATAATAATCATTTTCAGATAAATATTTTAACTGACCTTCAAATAGAGACTTTGCTAAATAATTTGAAGTTTCTCCTGATTCACCAGCAGTATCATCATAAAAATAATGGTACATAAAAACACTTATTCCATCTGTGTCTTTATCCTTTACTTCAAAGACATTAACTTTTCTTTCAGCTTTAGCTTTATTTCCATCCTTATCTGTTACTGTATATGTAACAATATAATCTCCTGGCTTTTTATTATCTATTTTATTATCTATTTTAATATTTTTAGATATATCTCCATCTTCCTTATCTATAGCGCTAGCACCATATTCTTCATATACACCATTTTTTACCATTTTAGTATTTTCGATACCATATAATTTTATTTCTGGTGCTTCTCCTACTTTTGCTTTCTTTTTCTTCTTTTCAACAACTGCTTTTTTATCTTCTTTTTTAGTATTCTTATCCTTCAAAGTACTAAATATTTTATAAAGCATAAATATACAAAAGAAAATCAAAAAAACTGTTAAAATAGTAAAAAACAAATTTTTAACTTTTATTTTTTTTCTTCTTTTATTCATAAATACTACCCTATCCTTTACTTGCATTATAACACCTTTTATTATGGTTGTAAATTAATTATTTCTACTTATATTTAAAATTATTCCCATCGATATCATCGTTATAATTAATGAACTTCCCCCATAAGATAAAAATGGTAAGGTTACACCTGTAACTGGAAATAATGCAGTTACTACACCTAGATTTAAGATTATTTGAAATGATAATTGAAATGCAATACCAAATGATAAAAATTTAGGAAACAATTCATTACAAGATAAAGCTATTTTTATAATCCTATAAATTATAAAACAGAATAACGAAGATACTATTATTATTCCTAATATACCAAATTCTTCACAAATTATGGAAAAGATAAAATCTGTTTGAGGTTCTGGTAAATAAAAATGTTTTTGAATACTATTAAATAAACCCATACCAAATAGACCACCTGGCCCAATCGCATACATAGATTGTATTGATTGAAATCCAGTACCTAACGGATCAGCCCAAGGATTTATAAACGATGTAATTCTTTTTACTCTATATGGTGCGGCGATTATTAACCCTACTAAACCCGCTAAACCTAATATACCTATTTTTACAAAGAAAGACATATCTACACCAGATATAAATAATAATCCTATTACACCTACAAGCAAAACAACTCCACTTCCTAAATCAGGTTCTAACATAATTAAAAAAAATGCTAAAAAAGAAATAATTAAAATAGGAAATACTCCTTTTTTAATATTACTTATATCTTTTAGATTATTAACCAAATATTTACTCGTAAAGATAATAAGTGCTAATTTCATAAATTCAGATGGTTGTATTCCAAGCCCTCCAAAACCAAACCAACTTCTAGAACCATTCCTAACTTGACCTAATCCTGGGATTAAAACTAATATGAGTAATATAAAACATAATAGTAATAACATATTACTTTTCTTATAATAAAAATTATAATCTATTTTAGAAATGACTATCATTAGTAATAATCCTATTAAAAAAAATATTGTCTGCATTTTTAAATATTTAAAAGAATCATTAAATTTATATTCTGACCAAATAGAAGATGATGAATAAATCATCAGTATTCCAAATAGACATATCATAATAATAGCCACAAATAGTTTCGTATCAAATTTTTTCATGATATCACCTATTTAATTTTATGCAAATAAAAAGCAAATATTTCTATTTGCTTATACCCAAACTGTATATATTAATGCACCTGCACCTAATATAAATCCTACTACATAAAATAATCTAACTATATCTGTTTCTGCCCAACCTAATTTTTCAAATGTATGATGTATTGGTGTCATTGGAAATAACTTCTTACCTCTTAGTTTAACTGATGCAACTTGTAATATAACAGATAATGTTTCTATAACAAATACTCCTCCAATTGCGATTAGAGAAAACTCTCTATGTGTAAGTATCGCAACGGTAGCTAGTGTTCCTCCTAATGCTAAAGAACCAGTATCTCCCATAAATATTTTAGCGGGATGAGCATTATATACTAAGAATCCTAGTAAACCTCCTACTAATATAAAACAGAATATTGCTATATCATCAGATCCTGCTAAATAAGGTGAATTCCATGCAATCATTCCATAAATCAAGAAACATATTACTGATAGCCCTCCTGCAAGTCCATCTAAACCATCAGTTAAATTTACTGCATTACTAGTACCTACAAGCATAAATAATATAAAGAATCCATAAAAGAAATTTAAACTTATATGAATATTTAATGCTGCTATATCAATACTTGTATCTGCTCCAGATTTAACATAGAAATAGAAGAATATTATTGCAATCACAACTTGTGCTAAAAATTTCTGCATTCTTGTTAAACCTTTTTCATTAGATTTATATTTAATCTTTAAAAAATCATCTACAAAACCAATTAAACCATATCCAAAGAATACAAATAATACTATAAATAAATTTGTTGTTATTACTATTTTTTTTGTAAGAAACATAGCTGCGATAGTTACAATCGTAGAAATAAAGAAAATCATTCCTCCCATAGTTGGAGTACCAGATTTTGATTGATGTGCTTTTACAAATTTACTAGTTACTTGTCTTGCTTTTCTTTTTTTCATATATGGAACAAAGAACGCACCAAATATTACTGCTACCAAGAAACCAATAAATACCGCAAGAGCAGATTTTGCTAATATTAACATAATGTTCACTTCCCTTACTTCGCTATAACCCATTATATCATAAAGCATCTTAGAATTAATTATTATTTTAATAAAATTTACATTTTTTAACAATTTAATCACCTAACAATATTCTGATTTTACTTCCTTCATAAACCCTTTCTCCTTCATTTGGAGACTGATATATAATTCTCTTTCCACTACCACTATATTCAAGCGTAAATCCATCTAAACTAAATCTTACATCATCATAGTTTTTACCAATCAAATTTGGAACAGTGACATATTTTTTATCCCATGGTTGATATTTTTTCTCTGTTCCTCCAGATGGTTTTTTTATATTTAAAGCATCTATAGAATCTAATAATATTGATCTAGCAATTGGAGCCGCTACTGTTCCACCATATTGAATTACACCTTTAGGATTATCTAATGCTACATATACTACTATTTTAGGATCATTTGCGGGCATAAATCCTATAAATGAAACTATATAATTGCCAGATAAATATACACCATTTTCTACTTTTTGAGCAGTTCCTGTCTTACCTCCCACTCTATACCCATCTATATAAGCATTTCTACCTGTTCCATTTGTAACAACACTTTCTAAAGTTTTTCTAACCTCCTTACTTGTACTAGTGCTAATTACTCTTCTTATTAATTCCTTATCATAAGAACTTACTACAGAATTAGTTTCAGGTTCAAGTACTGATTTAACTATATGAGGTTTATATAATTTTCCACCATTAATCGCTGCTGAAACAGCAGTTATTTGTTGTATAGGTGTAACAGATACACCTTGACCAAAAGCAGTTGTCGCAAGTTCCACTGGACCAACCTTATCTAATGAAAAAAGAATTCCAGTAGCTTCACCATTTAAATCAATACCTGTCTTTTCTCCAAAACCAAAATTCTTAATATATTTAAACAATCTATCTTTACCTAGTTTTTGACCCATAACTACAAATCCTGGATTACATGAATTTTCAACAACTTGTAAAAAAGTTTCTGCTCCATGTCCTCCAGCTTTCCAACATTTTATTTTAGATCCTTCTACTCTAATGGATCCTCCATCATAAAAATGGTCTTTATATAAATCTAATGTTTTTTCTTCAACTGTCGCACTTAGAGTAATTATCTTCCTTATTAGCATATGATGGGTGTAAAGAGTTATTTAAAAAATCCTTATTACGGACCTCTATCTTTTCATTTAGTACATTTGCATATATTTCAAATTTAACATTATGCCTATCTCCATTTATCTTATGTACTATCACTTTATCAATAAATAATCTAAATAACTCTGAATATGAATTTTCACTTGTTAATTCTTTTTCTATATCTTGTTTTAGATGTTTAAAATTCTTCTTTACTTTTTCATCAGTTTTTTCTTCTTTTTTTAACTGTTCAATCAAATCATTATTTCTTTCTATTTCAGTATCTAATTCTTCAATTCTTCTTTGATAATCTTCTTTACTAATAATTTCATTAATTAATAAATCTAATATTCTGTTCTTCTTTTGAATTATTTCTTTTATTTTATTTCCTATTTTTTCATTTTCTAATTTATAGTCTTTAGACACTGCATTTTCTAAATATAGGTCATATAAATGATTAATAATCTTTTCTCTATCTTTAATTAGAGAATCAACTATTTTTTTAAAAATTTCATCTAATTCTTCTTCATATAAAATAGCACTAGCACAAGCTTTAATTCCTTTTTTATGTAATTCATCACAAATCCAAATATGCCTTTTTGTTCTACAATCAGTATGTCTTCTAAATGGTTTATTGTGTTCTGCACAATATAATTTCCCTCCATATGTTGTAGTCACTTTAAATACACTTGAATCTTTTATTTTTTTACAATAACCACATGATTTTTTATCTAATATTTCATTAGCTTTATTCCAAATAAACTCATCAACAATTGCTGGAACATTACCCACCTCATCTTTTTTTAATATCCAATCTTCTTCTTTAACTTTTATTTGTTTCTTACTCTTATAATCAAGATGTTTAAATTTATTCGCGCAATAATATCCTTTATATTTAGGATTTCTAATTATTCCCTTAATTGTTGAATTTGGATAATACCCTCCCTTTGAATTTTTATATCCTTTATTAAATAAATATATACTTATTGCTTTTAGACCATATTTCCCAGTACTGTATAAATCAAATATGATTTTAACTACCTCTGCCTGTTCTTCATTTATTGTCATCTTACCATTCTTTTTGTCATAACCAATAATTGAATTATTCCCAAGTACTTTTCCTTTTTCCATACTTCTTTTAAACCCAAATTTAACTCTTTCAGATAACTTTCTAACTTCTTCTTGAGCAATACTAGACATAATAGTTAGTCTAAGTTCTGAATCGGGCATAATAGTATTAATATTATCAGACTGAAAAAGTACTCCTACATTGTTATATAATAGTTCTTGTGTATATTTAATACTATCTAATGTATTTCTAGAAAACCTTGATATTTCTTTTGTAAGAATTAAATCAAATTTTGATTCTTTACTATCATCAATCATTCTTAAAAAGTTTTCTCTTTTGTTAACACTAGTACCACTAATACCTTCATCGATGTAACCATCTACATATGTCCAGTTAGGAATTGATTTGATAAATTCAGTATAATATGATATTTGATTATTTAATGAATTTATTTGAGCATCTTTTTCAGTTGATACTCTTGCATAAAAAGTTACTTTTAGTGGTAAATCATATATGCTTTCGCCTACAGAAATCTTTTGCCTTATCTCTAACAAATTCATAAGAATCATCCTTTCTTATTTCATTTATTGCTTTTCTAATTTAATTTTAATAATTTATCTTTTACTATTTTGTGTATTTTCTTAGTTATTTTTTTTGAATCATACAATTTTTGATTTATAATTAGTTCTATTTCATAATCAATATTTTTTTCTTTCACATTATTATTCCTTTCTTATTAATCATATTCTATTTTAATATAATTAGAACTTTGTTAATAAGAAATTAAATTACATAAAAATATTACTACAATTTTACAGCAAAATAAAAACTGCGATTTTTCGCAGTTAATTAAGGTTCTATAATATTTGATGGGGATAAAATATTCTCATCATTTTTTATTAAATA
>CAZJSD010000037.1:0-11598 GCA_964548815.1 uncultured Muribaculaceae bacterium | reverse complement strand
TATCAGGTAAATCAAATTTAAATTCAGTATTATCTAGTTTAACACTTCTTTTATCTGCTGGTTTGTTAGCATTAATAGGAATATTCCAATTATTGCCTACTTTAACAGCACCTTCTATACGACCATCTTGTAATAATTGTCTTATTCTTCTTTCACTAATGCCCCACTTTTTTACAGCATCATTTGTGGTCATAAATTCCATAATTATCACCTCTGCTTACATTATACCGTTATCGGTAGTATTTGTCAATATGTTTTATACCGTTATCGGTATATTATTATAATATTCTAAAATTATTTTTTGATACAGAAAAAAAACATATACTACTGTATATGTCATTAATACTCTATCCTATTAATTAATTAAAAACCCTTTATTTCACCTAAATAATCCATATATAAATTATAATCTAATTCTCCAAAGCATACAAATTTAACCTCTATATTATCTTTTATACACTTTTTAACTGTATCTACTGCTATCCTACATGCCTTATCTTTTGGATACCCATATATTCCAGTAGATATACAAGGAAAACCAATACTAACAGTATCTAAATTATTATCTACTCTATATTGTTCTGCTAATTCAATACACTTTTTATAACAATTCTTCAATTGTTTAGGAGCATCTTCATTACCATAATAAATTGGACCACAAGCATGTATTATCTTTTTACAAGGTAGATTATACGCATCAGTCATTTTAGCAGATCCAATTTCACAACCATTTAATTTCTTACACTCTTCTAATAACTCTGGTCCTGCCTTATAATGAATTACACCATCAATACCACCACCACCAAGTAATGTATGGTTAGCAGCATTAACTATAATATCTAAATTCATCTCAGTTAAATCACCTTGAATAACTGCTATATTATTTAATACATCTTTCTTATTAACACCCTCAAAATATTCTTTTAATATTTTTGAATCAGATTCCCATTTTTCATATATTGTCATATAAACACCTCATACAAAAATTATAACATAAAAAGAATATCAACCATGATATTCTTTAAATTATATTTCTTTTTTGAATGTATTAATATGTTTTTTAAATGCTTTTTCTAATTTAATCATATTTTCAGTTAAAAATGTAATCATCTCATCCCAATCTTCACGATTAAATATACTAACATTATCTAACCTATAAGATATTCTACTCATTTTCTTATCATCTAGTCTTTCCCATACCAATGAATCACCAAATGAATCCTCAATTTCTTTTTTTCGTTTGTAAAAATAATCATAAGCAAATTTATTAAAGTCCTTTTCTGAACTACTTAATCCAAATTCCACGCTGCAATAATTCTTAGTAACTATAAAATTAAACGGACATCCAGATATTCCTGAACCAGTGCTTAACCAATGATCATATTGATTTAATTCTATATTTCTTCCTGAAAACAAATCAGACTTCGTATTAAAATAAGGTAAAAGTTTATGCCAAAACTCATTTCTATATATTTGACAATTTGCTAATTCTTCTTTTGCTTTTACATTTTCTAACGATTTTTCATCATATCCAATCATTATATCCTCTATATCTTTTACAGGAATAATTTGATCTGTATCTACAACCAATTTATCACCAACTAAAAATGGTATAACTTTTATACATTGTATTTTCATACCAAATTTTCTAGCCCAAATAACAGTATTAGTAACTTCTTTTCTAAATTCTTTTGCAACTAAAATAATTCTTTGAGTTAAATCTTGATTTAATTGAACTTCAGAAAAATCTGGTTTATTTAAAAATTCAGTTAATAACTCTTCAGCACTTTCTGAAGATCCAGTTTTAACTAAGTATTGTTGAAAAATAGAACGAATATCCTCTTTTTTTAAAGAAGAACAATATCCTGCATACTTTAATGATTGCCATACAACGTTACGACCACTATCATCTAACTTATTTTCAATTACAACTATATTTCCTTCTTTGTCTAATGCTAGTAAATCTAATCTCTCATTAGTATCATTAAATCCATCAAATTCCTTTTGAATAATTAATAATTCTTCTCCTAACATTGAAGGATTATTAGCGATCCATTCTTGTAAATCTTTTCTTTCTTGTAATCCTATTTCTTTGAATGTTATTTCTTTTATTTCTTCAGTTTTTTTATTTTTACTATCTACTAAAAACATATATGCCTCCCAATAATTCTCCATTTCCTATTAATTATCATTATAACATAATTTTCGTCTATTATTAATTCTTATAACATATTTTTAAAAATACTTTTACGCATAAAGAAAAATATAAATGTAAAATTAAAATACACAAAAATAAGAACAAATCTACTCTTTTCAGGGGGCGCCTCCTCTGTTTTTTTATGCCCTAAAAAGACTATAAATAAAGGTCAAAATCAAAAAATTGCTCTCTTCAGGTAGCGTTGAACAATTCAAAATAACTCCCATAAACATTGAAGAAAACCAAGTATTTATAAGTACTTGGAATAATATTGAAAGAATTGCTACAACTGTTTTTTATTAAAATAGTATCTAAATTCGTACCTGAAACTCACCTTTTATTTTAAATAATAATACATATATATTAAAAAAAGACCAAAAGTTATTCTTCATGGTCTAATATTTCTTGATAGTATTCAATCAAATCATTTCGATCTGATACTATTTGCATATGAACAGATAAAGTTGGCTTTAATTGTTTAACATTTGTTATTAAGAAAATATAATAACCATTTTCTTCTTTTATGTTTTCTATTTTAACAAAAAACAAATGATTAATTTTTTTACCTGTTATTTTTCCATTATTAATTCTATCTGTCATTTTATCAATAGGAATTCTCACAATATCGTTTGCAATAGTTCCGCCTATTTTTTTAATTGACTCTAATAGTAATTCTTTTGTAAAGACACTATATGAATTCTTTCCAGATCGCCTTATTTCAGATCCTGCCAACGACAAAAAATCCTTGCTATCGTGTACTTCAATACAATCTTCAGTTATTGCAACAAGCTGACTTTTATCATCCAATGATACTAATGATTCAAAGCCAAGATTTCTAAAGTATGCCCTTAGCATTGCTTTTTTATCTTCTTCATTTTCGATTTGATAATTGCCTTCTAAATTAACAATATCATATTCCTCATTAAATCTTTCTATAAGTGGAATATAATCAGGGTTTTCTTCTGCAAATTTTTCTGAATAAACTAATTTACCATTATCATCATATTCAGTTTCTTTTTCACCGGCTCTTGCAATTCTATCTTTAAACTCTAACTTTACAATTTGATTATTAATATATAAGTCAGCATCATATCTAGTTGGATTTCCATATTGAATTAAAAATGTATTCAGATTATCTTTATTATAATAAATATATCGACAAAGAATTCTGTTATTATCATCTCTTAATCTATATAAAATATTTGCTGGAAGCTCTCTTATATATGTATGAAAAACATCAGCAAAGCAATCTAAATTATACATATTAGCAATCGTTTCAGCCATAACACATTCACATAATGTACCAGACTGTAATCTTTTTTTTATCTCAAATTGCCTTTCTACTTCTGATTTCACACTTTTAACTTTTTTTATATTTCTCGCTATTTTCTTATCCAATGCATAAAATTCATTTATATTTTCGTATTTATCATAATTTTTGTTATAAAAATCTTCTATTTCTTTTATTTCTACACTATCTAAAACAGTAAATATCATTTCATCATATATATCATTTAAAAATTGAATAAGTGCTTCATTATTAATATTCATCATACTCCTCACTTTCTTCAAATAAAGAACTGCTATGTACTTTATTAAAAATATTACTATTATATTGTTTTAGATTCAATACTTCAAGGAATATTGAATTTATTCTATCTCTATACTTCTTAGGAAATTTTATATTTTCTTGTTTTTTTCCTGCATTCATTTTATAAACCAAAAATTCCTTTTCTTTGTTTTGCATTTCACGTGCTATCTCATTAATTTCATTTTTTTGTTTTTCATTCATCTTATCATAAAAAACTGGAATACTATTAATTATTGTTAGTGGGCAATTAATACCGCCATCATACAATCTCCAATACCAATATGCTAAGCTAGAATTTAATATACAATAAACATAATTATAATATGCTAAATTCTCTACATGGACAACTCTTTTGCCATCTCTGTTTAAATCTCTTGAAGCGCCAACTGTAAAATATCTGCAAGTAGTAGGTACATAAATTTCTTTACCATGACTCGAGTTAATTATATTACTCATTTTTTGATTAGATTGTTTTTCCCATTCATCAAATACTTCTAATAATTCTTCATGGCATTTATAATATGCTTTTGTTTTTGAATTAATTAATTGATATCTATTATTAACTAGGCTTTCAAGAAATTTTGTATTTAACATTTTTTTTCGCTCATCAGACTTAAATCTAATTAAAGGACTTAATCTAAACCCTTTTATATTTTTTTTGTTTTCCACAACAGTTATTGCAGCCCTTACAGAATTACCTTTATTACTATTGAAAATTCCATGTTTTCTTCCATTAAATATGTTTCCTGGAACATTATCAAACGAAACTATAAATCCATTATAATTATTCATAATTTGCCTTAATGAATAAAACTTACCGCTTCCAATAAAACTATATGGTGTTATGATAACAGATGTTCTACTCTGTAAAATTATTTTTTCAATGAATGATGAGTATAATTCTCTTGAATCTTTAATAACTTTAGTAATTTTCCAATCACTGCCAAATTCTGTAATTTTATAATATGGTGGATTAGATATAACTTTTGCATCTTTAGGTAGTTTAATCTTTTTGCTTAAAAAATCACAACTTTTACAATTAATTTTTTTTAATAATTCTTTTCCATATTTTATTGCAATAGTATACTTACATATTTCTAATGCTACATCATCCATGTCATATAAATACAAATTACCATCATTAATTAAATTGTATACATTTTTATCACCTATCAAATCTAGATATGATAAAATTAAATTTCCAACTCCACATCCTACATCACAAACGTTTTCACCTTCAAGTGGTTCCAACCATTTTGACATAACGCTAGCAACATCCTTTGGCGTATAATACTTACCCATTTCTTTTTTGCTTATTTTATTTTCATGTTCTAAACCAATTTCATATAGTTCACCATAATTATCAATTATAAATAAATCAGATTCAAACTCATTTTTTAATGTCTTAGATAGTATTGAATGCCATGTTTTTTTGAGACCTTTTTTATCAATATCACTTATATATTTTTCCATTGTATATTTAGCCATATCAATACCATCCTTTCTATTACCATTATACCATATTTATGGTATAAATAATAAAATATTGTATTTTTTTAATTAATTTGTTATTATATAAAACTGTAAACCAATTTTGGTTTTCAAAAAAAAATAACATAATTTTTAACAATTATGTTATAATATTAATATAGAATAGGAAGCTAGTGTGGTAACTTCTTCTTGTTCCAATGTCTAAGGCACTTTATTTAGTGTCTTTTTTATTTTGAATAAACTGGCGAAATTCCAGCATAACGCTTAACTAAGTTAAGAGCATATTCGCAATTGGATCTTGATGTATAACCGTCGCCACTTGTGGCAATAATTTGTCCATTAGCAGCAACGAATCTAAAATAATAAAGGTAGTCTCTACCTCTGAATATCTCAAATCTCATTACCATCACCTCCTCTTATTATAAAATCAACAAGAAGAAGTGTACTAACTTCCAAAAACATTTTACCATATTTGGTTAAAAAAAGAAATAGAAAACTAGCGCTTTTGCTCTCTTCCACCTGGTCCGCAAAAATTGCCAATTCTCAGGTACACAACACCGTATGTAAATTCGTACCTGATTGTCCCTTTTTATTAGTTTATTGTAATCTTTAAAATCCTTATAAACACTGATAAACAAAGGCCAAGCCAGTGATTTATAACTATAAAAATGCACTTTTAAGGGGGGAAGAGAGCAATAAAAATTTTTATTAATCATATGTATTATAATATTTATTCCACCATATATAAATCAAATAAAACTCTACTTACTTTCTTCTTTTGTTTCAATTAATTTTGTTTTATACTCTAATAATTTGTTATCATTTACAGATATTAATTCATCATTTATCACAATTTTTCCACTTCTAGATAGAATCTTATATATATTATTTGTTGTGATATTTAAGCAATCTTTCAAATCACTTTTTGATTTTCCAGTATTAATCCCTATTTTATCAAATTTTTCAATGATATCTGCCGATTTTGAAATAGTTTGAATTATTTCACTTTGTTTTTGAATTTTACCAGTTAAGAAACATTTTTGATACATTTCTTTAGCCATTGTTTTAATAATTAAAACTAAAAGTTCTATAATACTATCGTTTCCAAACAAAAGAGATAAAAACGAACCAGATTCAATTTTTATAATTTTTAAATCTATAATTTTATCCTTTTTAAGTAACGTTTTTATAGAGTTATAAGAATTATCTAATAAAACTAATATTTCTCCAAACTCACCAACATTAAAATCCGAATCAAGTATTCTAAATTCTAAACTTTTAGTATAATCATAATTAGGATTATAACTTTCATTTCCTATAGCATTAATAAAACAATCAATACCTCTTCTAACTGAAAAATAATTTTTAGAAATTGGATTAATGCTGGATAAAAAATCTACTATATCCTTATATTGACCATTTTGAATAGCTATTTGATACTTTTGTGACAAGACATATAAATCATTTAAAAGCGAAACTATATTTTCATCAGTATAACCGAATTCATTATTATAATTTTGAAAATTATTTTTTATTTCATTTATTGTTCCAAAAAATGAAAGCATATCAAATCCTTTTCTAAAACTTTCAAATCCTTTTTTTAAACTATCAACCATTTTTTCACTTTCTGTATTCGTTCTTTTTACTGAATAATTAAAAGTAGTTGTATTTCCTGAAATTGTCGATCCCATAATTTTTTCTAAAACAATATTTCTTTCATAAACTAAAGAATTATTATCAACAAAATTCATTAATTTATCTATTTTTTCTAGTTCTTTATTTATTTTTGAATAATATTTAATAACATTTAATGATAACATATTTACCTCCGCTAATCATTTAATTAATTTTTTTATATTCATATCTATTTTTAATATAAGAATTAAAGAATTTTCCTTTGCTAGCGGAATTCAGTAATCCCTCATATTCACAAGCTGCATTTATATACTCATATATTCCACCTTTATTAAATTTAATTATTAAATTATTATTATTTATTGCTACGCCAGCAATATCAGATGAAATTACTCTTACAAAATTCATATTTTCTCTCCTTTCTCAGTTTTATTATATTTGAAGCAAATTACACTTCTTCATTATAACAGTAACATATCAAAGTATGACAAATTAATACATTTTTCGTTCAACATAGTTTTTTTCTAAGTAACTTCAGTAATAACCGTTTCCCCAAAAAAAAGAAAAAGTGTCATAACTTTTTCTTTTATTTGTTTTCTTCTAGATATTCATCTAGTTCTTGTTTCCATGAAGTAGACATTTCTGAATCTTCCATCATAGATTTTTCAAAGCGCCCAACTGCGTTGAATAGTTTAGCAGTGCCCTTTCTATCTTTCTTGAAGTTTGCGGTGTTGTCTTTTCTTATACCTATTTGTGATCCTGCGGCATATGAATCAATGTCCGCACCTATATAGATAAATTCATAATCTTTATTTTTATTAATTAATTTCTTAATATCTTCTTTATGATATTCTTTTGATGCATTTTCATATCCATCAGTAATAATTATAAATAATACTTTATCAGTATCTTTTTGTTTCATAGAGTTAATTGTATTACCTAATGCATCATATAATGAAGTACACCCACCAACAAAATATTCTTTGTTTGTCAATTTCTTAACTTTAGATACTTCTTCTCTATCATGAATAACAGTATAAGTATCACTAAATAATACAGTAGTTATATAAGTATTATACTTATTATTTTTTTCTTTTTCTAAATATTCATTAAAACTACTAATTGTATTTTCTTCTTGACCTCCCATTGAACCACTCTTGTCTAGTATAAAGGCAACATCTAATTTTTTTCCCTTTTTCATATCTTTCATCTCCTTTTCTGATATAATAGTATCGTATATAAAGATTTATTTGGTCACTTTGGAGGCGACATTTATGAATATAAAGAAAAAGTTAAATGAATATTTAGATTTATACTTAAAACCAGTAAAAAGAGGTACTTTATTTAGAAGTTCTAAGATGGCGGGCGCAGCTTTTGGAAGTTTTGAATGCGCTGAAGCGAGTATAAGTAATTATATTAATGATAATAAAGAAGAAGATACTTTTCAAAAGAAGTTATTTAAGTTAATTGATGAAAGAAAATTAAAAGATTCAGATGTATATAATAAAGTAGATATAGATAGAAGATTATTTAGTAAGATTAGAAGTAATACTGATTATCATCCTTCTAAAGAAACTGTTATATTGCTAGGACTTGCTTTAGAATTAAATGAATCAGAAATAGAAGATTTATTAAAATCTGCATCTTATTCACTTCCTATGAATACTACATTTGATTTAATAATAAGATTTTGTTTTAAAGAACATATTTATGATGTAAGAAATGTAAATGAATTATTATATGATCATAACTGTAAATTATTAAATGAATAAAAGATATTCAGATGAATATCTTTTTTAATTAATAAAATGTGTATGTTTAGTAATCCATTTTTTTATAAATATGTTAAAATACTAGAAAGGAGTGAAATAATGAAAAAGAAAATTTTTGGAGTATCCATGTTTACTATTACATGTTTATATGGATTACTAGCTGCGATTGTTATACTTGCAGTATTATTATTAGGGGGAGATGTTTTATACGCTATTATAGGTAGTATTGCTGTTATCCTTATTCAATTTTTAATTGCGCCATGGTTAACAGATCTATCTATGAAATTCTTTTATAAAGCTAAGTTTGATCATGAAGTACCTTCATACTTATCTAAATTTATAGAAGAAGAGTGTAAAAAACATAATATCAAAAATCCTAAAATAGGTTATATTGATGATGGCGCACCTAATGCTTTTACTTATGGTAGAACAAAGAAAGATGCACGTATTGTTATAACTAGAGGTATGTATGATTTACTTACTGAAGAAGAAGTTAAAACAGTTGTTGCTCACGAGTTAGGTCATATTGCTCATATGGATATATTAGTTATGACTGCAGTACAAGTAGTACCACTTGTACTATATGCTATATATGAAATTCTTACTAGAACAAATAATAGTAAGAGTAATAATAATGATAATAACTATGCTGCTTTGATAGGTTATATTGCATTTATCCTATATGTAATTAGCCAATACTTCATCTTGTGGTTATCTAGAACTAGAGAATATTATGCTGATGATTTCTCTATTACAGAAACTAAAAATCCAAATGCACTTGCTGAAGCATTAGTTAAAATAGGATTTGGATTAAGTACTAATTCAAGTGAAGGAAAACATGATGTATCTAATAAAAATGCATTAGGTATATTTGAAAGAAAAGCTAGTAAAGCTATGGCTATATCTGCTATGGATGGAGATAAGATTAATAAAGATAAAATTAAAAATGCTATGAAATGGGAAATGTGGAATCCATGGGCTAAATGGTTTGAATTAAATTCTACACACCCACTAATATCAAAAAGAATAACTGCTATTTCTAAAAGATCTGAAGAATTCAATCAAAAACCATATATATTATTTGATCTTAAAAAAGAAGAAAGTTATGCAGATGATTTCTTATTGGAATTATTAATATACTTTTTACCATTTATTTCAATAATAGCAACAGTAATAGTATGCTTATTTAATCAAGATTATTTATTTAGAGTAATTGGTATTGGTTTATTAGTAACAACAGTATTAAGCTTTATTAAATTTAAAAGAGCTCATAAATCAGGTTATAAAGAAACTACAGTAGAAGAATTACTTGGAGAAATAAAAGTATCTCATGTTACATCTGTTCCAGCAATTTTAAAAGGTACTATTATAGGTAGAGGTAATCCTGGTTGTATATTTAATGAAGATTTTGTTATAAAAGATAAAACTGGTATTATATTCTTAGATTATAATCAACCATTAACTATAATTAATAAAATATTTGCTTTATTTAAATCAAAAGAATATTTTGATAAAGAAGTAATTGTTAAAGGTTGGTATAGAAGAAGTCCAGTACCATTTGTAGAAATATATGAATATACTGTAGATGGTAAAAAGAAAAAGATTTGGACTTATGGTTTATCAATTGCATTATATGTAGTTGCGGCGATTGTATCAGTAGTATTAATAGTATTATAAAAAGCAAGAATTATTTCTTGCTTTTTTAATATAGTCCCCACTCTGCTAATTTTTCAAAACCACCAATATTATTTATATAATCTCTAGCTATATCTACTATTTCTTTATATGGTTTACCATCTATATATTCATCTCCTATTGCGCAGGATAGATTTACTTCTTTATTTGTTTCTTGTGCTTTTAAAAATGCATATATATTTATG
Organism: uncultured Muribaculaceae bacterium; assembly: GCA_964548815.1. Classification (GTDB taxonomy): domain Bacteria; phylum Bacillota_I; class Bacilli_A; order RF39; family UBA660; genus RUG13038. The sequence continues at coordinate 1,032 of CAZJSD010000037.1, read as the reverse complement.
GATACATCAGACTTAGATAAATCTTTACCATGAAGACCTCCACCTGTTACTGATAAAGCCATATCTGAGCCAAGTTTTCTATTAGTCGCACCTGAATCCACATCAGATCCTCCAGTCCACTCTCCTAATGGATTTATTATGGCTTTAGGGAAGAGTTTTTCTAATTCTTGATTAGTTATATTACTTTGACAAATAATTAATTTATCACCATCTAAAACATATTTACCATCAGAGTGAGTAATGTCATATAAATCATGCGCTATCTTAGATAATTTCTTATCTTCATCTCTTAAAGGTACTCCTTTAAATATACCGTTATCGCCACATTTAATACTATTATCTTGATTATGCGCTAGATGAGGATCTTGTTTAACAATTTGTAGATCAAGTTTTAAATCACCCCCTATTCTTTTAACTATTTTATCTATTTCTTCATAAGTAAATGTTTCACTTGTTTCTATAATAATATGACAATTACCATGACCTAATAATATTTCTACTGCTATTTTAGGGTTATCACTTTTTTTATACGCTAAATCTACTATTGCACCCGATATTCTATCTGCTACCTTATCTGGATGAGATGGATTTACTTTTTCTATCATTCTATACCTTCTTTCTTTAAAAACTTTGAATAAAAAATTTTTCCATGTATATTATCCATACAATAAATTAAAAAATTAATATCGCTATTAGACATAATAGATAATACTTGTTCTTTTGCTTTTTTAGTTTTATATAGTCTTTGAAATTTAAGTATTACTTTTTTTCTTTCTTCATAAGTGTATTCTTGTAACTTAGTTAGTTTCATATATCCTCCTTTCTAACATCTTAAAAAGAAAAAATACACAAAGATAACCTTTGTGCATTATAAGTTATCTTATAGATCCAGCATTACCACCTAACTTAATAGGTTGGTGAGACTTCATAGGGCTGGTCCCTCCGTCTCTCTTTATAAGATGTTAAATATATTATATCACGTATAATGTTAAACATAAAGATTTTAAGTTTTATAAATTTGAAATTTTTATG
>CAZJSD010000036.1:0-11973 GCA_964548815.1 uncultured Muribaculaceae bacterium | reverse complement strand
AAAGTGATCCATCTTATGTTATCTAAATAGTTCTTTCTTTTACTCATAACTATTTACCATCAGCTGGTATTATTTTATCCATAGTATCTTCCAATACTTCAGACTTAACAATAGCCATACCTTTTTTTTTATCACATAAAACAACAACTGAATCACCTGGTTTTATATTAAATATATCTCTTGCTTCTTTTGGTATTACAATTTGTCCTTTTTCTCCAACTTTTGCGATTCCCACAAACTTATCTTTCATATTTGCCTCCTTTAAGTATAACATGTTATACTTTTTATACTTAATTATATACTAATTTTATATAAAAGTAAAGCATCGCAATATTACTATTTTACGATAAAAAAAGATGTCTTTTAAGCATCTTTCTTTTCTAAAACCATGACTGTTTCCACATGTCTTGTATTAGGAAACATATCGAAACCTTTTATATCTGATATATCATACATACTTCTAATAACATTATAGTCTCTTGCAAGCGTTACTGGATTACAAGATATATATATAATACATTTTGGTTTTATTTTTAAAAGTGCTTTTAAAGACTTTTTGTCACTACCTGTTCTTGGAGGATCTAATACTAAAGTATCTATATTTATCTCTTTTAATTCATCTATAAGATCTTCAACTTTACCTAATTTAAAATCTATATTATCTACATCATTAAAAAGCATATTACTTTTAGCGTCTTCTACTGCATTTTTATTTGATTCAATTGCAATTACTCTTCTACTTCTTTTCGCAAGACCCATAGCGATAGTACCTGTTCCAGAATATAAATCCACTGTTATATTTTGATCTACTACTCTTTTTAATGCAAATTCAAACATCTTTTCTGCAACTTTAGGATTTACTTGAAAAAATGATTTTGGTGATATATCAAACACTAAATCATTTAATTTTTGATTTATTGTATCTATACCATATATTAAATCCTTACCTACATAAATACTGTTTACTTGGTTTAGTCTTTCAATAAACTTGGCATACCATCTCTTATTTAGATTATCTAAATAAACCATTATTTCGTCTCTTGCGATTCTTATCATTACTTCATTAATTTTATGACTTTTATAATAACCAATAAACTCTCTTATTTTTGTGATAACTTCATTTATTTTTTCATCACATATCATACATTTTTCTATATCAATAAGTTCATTACTTTTATTCTTATAATATCCTATTTCATTTCCACTTACTCTTAAGAATACTTTATTTCTATAATAAAGATTATTTTCAGAATAGACTTCTTTTACTTCTACTTCTTTATTACATACTTTTTTAAATATATCTTCTATTTTTTTCTTTTTAAATTCTATTTGTAAGTTTTCACTCATGTGCATTATATCACAACCACCACATTGATTATAATATGGACAAACTGGCATAACTCTTTCTTCACTAGGTACTAATATACCAATTAGTTTCCCTACTGCGTAATTCTTTTTAATATCAGTTATTTTAATATGTACCTTTTCATCTATTAATGCACCCTTAACAAAGATAACTAAGTCATTATATATTCCTACTCCGTCACCTTCATTATTAAATCTAATAATATCTACAATAATCTCTTTTCCTAATTCCATAAAAACTCCTGCGCTAATATTATACTATATTTCTTTATTTTTTGCACAAACTAATTAAAAAGGAGTTTTTTATGAATATAAATAAACTAAAGAATAATAATCCAGATTTAAAAATAAGAGAAATAATTATTAATAATAAAAGTATTAATATTATCTATTTTGAATCACTATGTTCATCTACCGATATTAATGATTTTATATTAAGACCTATCACTCATAATAATTTAGATAATATTAAATCTATTAAAGAAAAACTCCCAATGAATAATTTTATAGATTTAAAAGATGAAAAAGAATTACTATTTTGTTTATACTCTGGATTTACAATTATTAATATTGAAAATAATTATATTGCTTTTGAAACAAAATATGAATTAAATTCTTCTATTTCAGAAGCTACAAATGAAAAAGTAATAAAGGGACCTAAAGATGCATTTACAGAAAATTATCAAAATAATTTAGGATTAATAAGAAAAAGAATTCGTTCAGATAAACTAATAATAAAAGAATATATAATAGGAAATGAGAGCAAGACAAAAGTAGCATTTATTTATATGGATAATATTGTTAATAAAGATTTAATAAATAAAATAGATAAAAGATTAAAGAGCATGAGCTTAGATTATGTTGCAAATAGTAATTATATTGTTGAAAACTTAATTAACAAATCATCAATGTTCCCAACTAACTTAATGACAGAAAGACCTGATTTTGTATCATTTAGTTTAATGGAAGGAAGATGTTCAATTGTAGTAGAAAACTCTCCACAAGCTTTAATTATTCCTTCATTTTTTTCTGATTACATTAAGACAATCGATGATTATTATCAAAATAGTAAGAATGTATCTATAACAAGAATTATTAGAATAATTGCTTTTTTAATTGCGATTATTACTCCAGGTTTTTATATAGCATTAACTACATTTAATCAAGAAACATTACCTACTACTCTTCTTATTAATTTTAGTATGCAAAGAGAAGGAGTTCCATTTCCTTCAATAATTGAAGCACTTTTACTATGGTTATCATTTGAAATATTAAGAGAAGCTGATACTAGAGTTCCTTTAGTAGTAGGTTCTTCTATGTCTATAGTTGGTGCATTAGTATTAGGTCAAGCAGCAGTTGAAGCTGGAATGATTTCACCTATTATGATAATAATAATAGCAATTTCATCAGTTGCATCTTTTCTATTTAGTGATAATGACATAGTTAATACAATTAGAGTATGGAAATTAATATTTTTAATACTTGGTTCATTTGTTGGAATATATGGTATTTTTATTGCATCATTACTTTTTTTAATCAAAATATGTTCACTTGAAAGCTTTGGTTTTGATTATACCGCACCTTATGCACCATTTAATTTTAAAGAACAAAAAAATAATTTTATCTTAACAAAGAAATTTAAATTTAATAAAAGAAATTCAGTTCTAACAAATAATATAAAAAGGAGATAATATGAAAAAAATAATTATAGTATTTATGATATTATTACTTAGTGGTTGTTACAACTATAAAGAACTTAATAAAATTGCTATAGTTTCATCGATATCAATAGATAAAAAAGATAATAAATATTTAGTAGGTGCACAAGTAATGAATATAAAAACTAAAGAAGAAACAGAATCTAGTAAAGTTATTGTTTATGAGGCAACAGGTAATACTATTGAAGAAGCACTAAGAAAAATGACAAATAAATCTAATAAAAAATTATATGGTGGGCATTTAAGTAAACTTGTCATATCAGAAGAAATAGCGAAAGAAGGAATAATAGATGTCATAGATTTATTTCAAAGATTACCTGAAATAAAAGATGAATTTACTATTACTATAGTTAAAGGAATTGATGCGAATAAAGTAATTAAGATTATGACTTCACCAGAAAGTATTCCAGCTGATTATGTAAAAAAGACTATTGAAACAGCTAATTTAGAAAGTGCATTAACATATAATTCTAAATTGGATGAATTTGTTTCTTATTATTTAAAAGATTATATAGATCCAGTTATATCAGTATTAGAAGTAAAAAATTATAATGAAGAAGGAACTAGTTTAAAGAATAATGAGGATACTAATCCTAACACTAAAATAGAATTAGATAAAATTGCGATTACTTATAATGGTAAATTAGAAAAATATCTAAATAATAGTCAAACAATTGGTTATAATTTTATAAATGATAGTATTGATAAAACTGTTATACCTGTAAAATGCGACAAAAACAATTATTCATCTATATCATTAAATAAAAGTAAAACCAAATATAAAATAAAAAAGAAAGATAAATATATTGTTTATATTAATATAAAATCTAATGGAAGTATTAACGAATATAATTGTAAAGAAGAATTAAATAATGAAAAAACCATTAGAAAATTAGAAAACCAAACAGAAAAAAAAGTAAAATACTATGTTAATAAAGCATTAGAAGTAAGAAATAATTCTAAAAGCGAATTTTTGGGATTAAAAAGAAAAATCTACCTAGATTATCCAAAATATAATAATGAAGACTACGATGTAAAAGTAAATATAGATATAAATTTAGCCAGAAAAGGAGAAATAAGAAATTCAAGTAAAGGAGAAAAATATGAACACTAAAATTAGTAAATTGGGATATTCATCAATTATATTTTTTTTAACTAAACCTATGTTCTTACATGTAGGTATAACAGAATTACTAAATTCGTCTGGTAATGGAAGCCTATTATCTATTATTATAGGAACTTTCTTTTCTTTTGCCATTCTCCTTTTAATATTAAGAATTTTCAATTATGAAAAAGATTTAAATATATTTGAAAAAAATGAGAAAATGTTCTCTTTTGGAAAAATTATAAATTTATTTTTAGTAATTATTTTTTCTTTTTATTTTATATATTTTCTATATGGTATAAATGCTTATATACAGAATAAATACTTAGATTCTACACCTAGTTTCATTATTATTTTATTATTTATTATTCCTGTTATATGGTGCGGATCTTTAAATATGAAAACTATATCTAAAGTATCCATATCTGTTTTTATTGTAACTATATTAGTAATAATATTTTCTTTTAGTAATCTAATTAGTTCAGTCGAAATAGATAATTTAAAACCATTTTTTAATACAGAAATCTTGGTAATCCTCAAAAATTCTATAAAATATACAGCTTATTTTATTACTCAAGTAATACTTATTTTATTAACACCTAAAAATACTATAGATAATAAAGATATTAATAAAAAAATCATTATATTTTTTATAATTAGTTCTTTATATATTTTTATTTTATTTTTATTTATCATTGGTATATTTGGAATAGATTTAGCTAAATTGTTTAGTTATCCAGAATATACATTAATGAAAAAAATTAGTTATTTTGATTTTATAGAACATATTGAAAATATCGCTACTATAGAATGGTTTTATACTCTATTTATATCTTCAGTTATGAGTCTTAATTTCATTAAAGAATATTTAAAACATATAAACAAATATAATAAAACAATTTATTCTATAATTATTGGTATTTGCTTTGTCATTTCGTTGATTTGTTTTAAAAATACCACAATTAGTTTTAATATAGTTAAAAACTATTATGTTTATATTTTCTTTATACCTATATTAATAATATTAATAGTTAGTAATATAAAAATAAAAAGGAATAATTAATTCTTATTCCTTTTATAGTGAAACATATATTGAATAGCAATGCCACTTAATTCCTTATACTTATCATAAGTAAATCTTCTTATATTATCTACTCCTTCAATATTATATTTATCTTTCATATATTTCTTTACCCAAGTATCAATAGGAAATACATCAAATCTATGATAACCAAATAATAATATACATGAAGCGACTTTTTCTCCTACTCCATTTAATGTCATTAAATAATCAAGTGCGTCTTTACTATTCAAATTATCAATACTATTAATATCAAATTCTTTATTAATTACTCTTCTAACAAATTCATATATGTATTTATCCCTAAAACCTGTTTTACATTTTCTTAATGTATCTATATCACAATTACTTAATTCTTCTAATGTAGGAAATAAATAATATTCTTTGTTATTAAAAACTATCCTTTTCCCATATGTTTTAGATATATTATCTAAAGCATTTTTTATTTGAGGAACTCTATTATTAGAAGATAAAATATAACTTACTATTACTTCAAATTTAGGTTCATTTATCATTTTTAGACCTTTACAATTATCTATAATATCTTTATTTCCTTTATCTATTTCTATTAATTTATTATTAATAGAATTATAGTCATAATTTAAATCAAAATAATTTCTTATTACTTCTTCTATATTATTCATATTACTAGAATTAATTATTATATTATTTTTATCTTGTTTTATATTTATTACTCTATCAGATAATATAACATCAAAAGAAGAATCATCTAATTCTTCAAATCTAAATATTTGTCCACAAGTAACTGTATCTTTTAAATTAAAATCATCTACTTTTAATATCATACTCATCACCAATTTAATTATAACATATTAGAATAATAAAACTATATAAGTTAAAACTAATAATGGTGATTATATGGTATATTTACTAGTATTTATATTAAAAATAATAGAAGCCTCTACATCTACTATATCTACAATACTATTAATAGATGAAAGAAGAATAACTGGGTCTATACTTAGTTTTATACAGGTAATTATATGGTTTATTATCATAAAAATAGCATTAGAGAATAATACATTACTAGTAACATTAGTATATGCCTTAGGTTATTCAATTGGTAGTTATTTAGCATCTTTTATAACGACAAAATATTCTAAGAAAAAATTATTAGTTCAAATAATAACAAGTAAAAATGAAGTATTATTAAAATTAAAATCCCATGGTTATTCTGCATCCATAGTAAATGCGAAAGGTTTATATGGTTCTGTAAACTATATAATATATTCATTTATTAATAATAAAAGAAAAGATGAAATAATTAAAATTATCAAGGAAATTGATAATAAGGCATTTATTAGTATTAACCAAAATAAGGAATTAATAAATGGTTATTTTAGACATTCAAATTAAAAGAATGAAGATTATTCTTCACTCTTTTTGTTTTCTAATACTAATTTTTTAGTTTTATTATATTCCTTTACTTCTCTAACTATATTTCTAGCAGGTTTAGTATTTTCATTATTCTTTTCCTTTATATTGTTTAATTCATTTTCAATATGATTTAAAGTATAACTCAACCCTTTTAAAGATCTAGCTGTAAAAATGAAATCTCTTTTAGTAGCGTAACATTCTTCTTTATTATATACTCTTTCATCTTGTTGAAGAGCCCATGCATCTTGCACCATACTTCTAATTAATATTTCAACAGGTAATGGCTTTGATAAAGTATATTGCGGGCAATAATCAATAATCATTCTATAACCTCTATATCCACTATCTTTAGGTTCATCTAAATTATCAGTGACATCATTTACTTTTAATTTATTTGAAGAATTAATCTTTTTATTTATAAAATCAATAAAGTCTCTAACAGTATCACAATCTGTACATACAATTTTAAAGCCTAAAACATCTCTTATGTTATATACAATATTTTCAGTAGAAATTGATAATTTCTTTTTTACAATTTTTCTTTTAATACTAGATAATGGTTTTATTCTACTATTAATATGTAAAATATCTGCTTTATCAGGATATTCTTCATAAAACTCTTTAATAATCTTATCCATATCAGAATACGCTATATCATATAAATCTTTTGCTTTATTAAATTCTTGTTTTACTAATTCTAATTCTGCTTGATCATTAATAGATTCTTGTTTTATTGGTCTACCCATTGAGTCAAATGATGAATCTAGGCCAAATAATTCTAATGCCAATTCTTTTAATTTAGTTATGTCATATTCTGAAATAGATCCATTATTTTTATAACTTAGTTTATGTTCCTCACGTGCAAATATGTCTTGGAAGATTGTTCTTAATTGTATTTCTGCTTTTACTGATTGTTCAACACCATCATCATCTACAAATGGTACTTCTAATATAACGTGTTGACTTCTATATCCACTTTTCTTAGGTCTATAAATATAGTCTCTTATATCAGGATCTTCTATTATTCTAATTTTATCACATTCTTTAAGTAAATCTAAAAAAGCATATACATCTGATAAGTTTAAACAAACTAATCTATGTGCGACTATATCATGCATATTATCATATTCATTATTTTCTTCTTTATTAATATTTTTTAAAATCTTATTTAAATAACTATTTGGAGTTTTTATTCTACTATCATGGTACGCTAAAACATTACCATTTTCAGCAAATTTAACTTTTAACTCTTCTAATATTTCATTTAGTTTTTCATTTGCTTTATTAATGGAATCGCTATGATATTTATATATATTTAATTGGTTTGATAAGTACTCTAATTGTTCTTTACTTAATTCTTCATTTGTTAACATAATAACCCCTCTTTCAACCGCGAAATACTATACCATATTTTATAAAAATATGCAAATTATTATACATAATAAAAAGAGTGGATTATTTTCCACTCTTTAATTCTATTGCCTTACTGACAACTGCTTCTATTTGTTCTGCACTAAATGGTTTTAATAATATAGCAGTAACCGGATATGTCTTTACCTTACCTATTATTTCAGGAGCATCTTCTCCAGTAACTATACAAACAGGTTTCTTTTCTAAAATACCTTTTTCTTTAAAATAGTCTAATACATCAAACCCATCAGAATCTGGCATATTTAAATCTAGTAGTACAGCCACAACCGAATCAGACATAACATCCATAATATCCATTGCACCCTTACCATTAGTTGCCATTAATATTTTATATTTATCTTTAAAAACATGTTCTATAAGATTTCTTGTGATATTACTATCATCACAAACAAGTATTGCTTGTTCTTGTATTATTGGATTAAACATAATTACCTCCCCAAATATTCCTTTACTACTTTTACTATTCTATTTATTTCTTCAACAAACGAATCATAATTCTCATCTATAAACTTTTTATCACTACTTTTACCAGCCATTTCATGAGATAATGCTATTTCAGCAAGATCCATAAAACCTAAATATTTAGAATCTGATTTTATAGAATGTGACAAAATACCATAATTTTCAAAATCATCTTTATCTTTATATTTTTTTAAATCTTTTAGATTTTTATCAATATTATTATAAAATGTTTCTAATGTTTCATTATAAAAATCCATATCTCCTAATAATTCTAATCCATGTTTTACATCAATTTTATTTTTTTCTAATATTTTTACGTCCATATATATACCCTCCATAATAATTATATCATAAGTTATGAATATGACATATTATTTATCATTTATTTACATTATTTATACTCTTTATATATATAGAATTTGGTCTTTTTTAGAGATTTTTCTGTTTTAGAGTTTTTCTTTATATATATTTTTTCTAAATTAGTACATACATCAAAGGAATACGGACCAATATCATATATATTATTTGGTAAATATACTTCTTTAAGATTATTATTTCCAATAAATGATTGATGACCTATCCTTATTACATATTTAGGTATTATTACTTTCTCCATTTTTTCATTTCCATAAAATGCTGAATCATCTATTGATTCAACCTTTTTACCATTTATTCTTTCAGGAATTATAACTTCTTTTTCTTCTCCTTCATAAAATAAAATACATATATGATTTATATATTCATCATATACATAATCATTATATTTCTGATTTTGTTTTATAGGATGAATATATAATGTTTTTAGTTTATAATAACTAGAACTAGTAATAATAAATCTAATTATTAATACTGATATTATTATTATTACTATTATTAGTGGTTTCTTTATCTTTTTCATATATCCTCCTACTTTAATTATATCAAAAAAAGAAGACTTAGTCTTCTACTAATTTAGACGCAACTTTTGTGACATTTCCTGCGCCAATAGTAATTATTAAGTCTCCTTCTTTTACTTTATCGCTTAAATATTTTTTAATTTCATCATAATCACTTATATATACTGCATCTTTTCCTAAATCAACTAATTTTTCAACTATATCTTCTGGTTTTACTCCATATATGTTTTCTTCTCTTGCGGCATATATATCAATAACTATTATATGATCAAATTTGCTTAATGATTTAGCAAAACTATCCATATGTTCAACTGCTCTACTATATGTATGAGCTTCAAAGATAGCATAACTTTCATTATGTTTTTCTTTTAATATAGCATTAGATGTAGCTTCTATTTCTGTTGGATGATGACCATAATCATCATATACATTCGCACCATTAAATTTACCTTTATATTCCATTCTTCTAGATGCTCCTGTAAAAGATGATAGACCTTTTATTATTGATTCATTATCTATACCATACCAAGAACATAACGCAATTACTTCAAGAGAATTCAATATATTATGTTCTCCTCTAACATTAAGAGTAATTCTTGTTACTAAATCATCTTTCTTATAAACATCATAAGATGCACATCCTCTATCATCATAAGAAATATTATCAACATGATAATCAGCATCTTTATTATCTTTACTAACTGTTATTACTGATGCTTTAGTATAATTTCTTAAATCATAACATCTTTCATTATCCATATTAAGAACTAGAACTCCGTCTTTTGGTAATTTAGATACATATTTTTCAAATGATTTAGATATATTATCAATGTTTTTAAAATAATCTAAATGATCATTATCTATATTAGTAATAATTGCACTTCTTTGTTTGAAATTTTGAAAACTATCTTTATATTCGCATGCTTCAATTATAAAATAATCACTTTTTCCTACTCTATAGTTTCCTCCTATTTGAGTTAAATTAGCACCTATTTGAATAGATGGATCTAATCCTTTTTCTACAAATACACAAGATACCATAGAAGATGTTGTTGTTTTTCCATGAGTACCCGCAACACCTATACAATCTTTAAAGTTTTCTGTTAGTTCTCCTAAGAATACTCCTCTTTCTACTGTTTCTATTCCTAGTTCTCTTGCTTTTACTAATTCTTCATTAGTATCAGGTATTGCCGCAGTATACACAACTAAATCTATATCATTAGTAATATTCTCTTTTACTTGGCCAATATTTACTTTTATACCTAAACTTTCTAGTTCTTTAACTTCATCATTTTCTACCATATCAGAACCAGATACTTGATATCCATAATTAACTAGTATTTTAGCAATACCACCCATGCTAATACCACCAATACCAATCATATAAACATGTTTCTTACTCATTTGTAATCTCCTTTACTAAACTCTTAAATTCGTTACCTCTATCTTCAAAGCACTTATATTGATCCCAAGATGCACATGCTGGAGAAAGAAGTACTATATCACCTTTTTCCATTACTTTTACGGCATCGTTAAATGCTTCTTTTAAAGTATTACTCTTATAACAAGGTATATTCATTCCCTTAGAATACTCTTCTATTCTATCTTTAGTTTCTCCATAACAAACAATTGCTTTTACATTAGAGATAGAATCATCAAGGTCATGGAATGAATGACCTCTATCAGTTCCTCCTAAGAATAATACTATTGGTTCATTAAATGAATTTAAAGCAATATTTGTTGATACACAGTTTGTTGCTTTTGAATCATTATAGAATTTAACTCCATTAACTTCTTTAACAAATTCTAATCTATGTTCAACACCCTTAAAATTCTTTAATACATTTTTTATTGCTTCATTGCTTATTCCATATTCTTTAACTGCGATTATCGCACTACATATATTTTGATAATTATGTTTTCCTTTTAATACTATATCAGATAATTTAACTACTTTTTCTTTATCATAATATATTGCTTCATCATCATAATAACACTTATCTTTTTTATCAGTACCAAAATAATACTTAGTACTTTTTATATCACTTGTAACACTCATACTTTCAGAATCATCGCTATTTATAACTGCGATATCTTTATCTGTATGATGATTAAATATTTTCTTCTTCATAGATTTATATACATCATATGAAGCATGGAAATCTAAATGTGTTGGAGTTATATTAGTTAATACTGACATATTAGTCTTAAAATCATACATATCCACTAATTGATGATCACTAATTTCCATTACTAAGTAACTTCCTTCTTTAATATCTCTAACAAAGTTAGATAATGGTATCCCTATATTACCACCAAGATAAGTATTTTCTTTTTCTTCTTTTAGAAAATTATATATTAAATTAACTGTAGTTGTTTTACCATTACTACCTGTTACTCCAATTATATTTACATTTTTATCTAAAAATGAATATGACATTTCTACTTCATTAATTACTTTATTACCTAGTTCTTTAGCCTTCATAACTAAAGGATTATCATATTTAATACCAGGAT
>CAZJSD010000035.1:0-12814 GCA_964548815.1 uncultured Muribaculaceae bacterium | reverse complement strand
ATTCATAAATTTTTTTACCATTTTCAATAACTTTAGTTATTGTTTTTTTATTATCAGGTTTATTAGTAGAATGTAGTTTCTTTTTTATTTCTTGTTTTTCTTTTTCTAACATATTTTTGTTTAACTTATATTCTTCCAAAGAATCAATACCATTTAAGTATGCATCTTTAATTCTTTTTTCTTTTTCCTTAATTCGTTCAAGAGTAGTTTGTAGTATCTCATATTCAGATACTTTCTTATTAATTTTTTTATTTATTACAATATGTTCTATTTTACCAGTAGAAAAATCACTTTTTAATTGATTAATAATTAATTCTTTTGCCTCTTTAATATTAATAGTTACATTATTTGAACATCTACCTTTATTATAACCATTACATCTTAATCTTGTCTTATTACTTAACACCATCGTAGAACCACATTCTTTACATCGTATAACACCTTTTAACCAATTTGATACATTTATATCATTTCTCTGATTAGGATGCCTAAATTTGAAAGTTTTAGTCAATTCTTTTTGTACTTTATCCCAAAGTTCAATTGGTATAATAGGAGAGTGCTTTCCATCAACTAAAATAGTATTAGGGTCATCAAAAGAATGTGCCTTTCTACCTCCAGGGGTATATTTTAATTTACCTATATAGACAGGATTATTTAAAATATAACATATTGTTCTATTCTCAAAATTATTTCCTCTCTTGGTTTTTATACCCATCTTGTATAATCTTCTTGCTATTTCAATCATTGGAGTATGATTTATACCATATTCTTCAAAGATATATCTAACTATTTTAGCTTCTTCATCATTTATTACTAGAACATTATTTTCCGCATTATATCCATAACTTGGATTCGTTTGTAATTCTCCATGAGAATGCTTTTCTTTCATTCCTTTTGTAACTTCTTCAGATAAATTAATAGAGTAGTATTCTGCCATTGCTTCAAACCAAGATTCAATTATTATACTCATTTTATCATCAGGATCTAAAGGCTCAGAAATAGAAATTACAGAAATACCACATTCCTTTTTTAATAAAGATTTATAAACTATACTATCTTCACGACTTCTAGAAAATCTATCAAATTTATGAACCAAAATAACATCAAAAGGATTAGGTTTAGTCTTTGCTTTTGCTATCATCTCCATAAATGCTGGTCTTTTTTCGGCCTTTCTCCCAGATTTTCCTTCATCCTTAAATATATATAAAGGATCTATATAAATATTATTCTTAATTGCATAATCTTTAATAGCTTTTATTTGAGCATCAATAGAGTAACCATCTCTAGCTTGTTCATCAGTTGAAACTCTTACATATATAGCACCATTTTTCATAAGTATACCATCTCCTTTAATTATATAAAATTAATTGAAAAATATTTACAAATATGATATACTTATATAGAAAAACCTATACAAGTATTTATATTTGTATTTTAGTTTTGCTGACTAATGTGTTTTTCAATCTGACTAGTTCTGTTCCAGCAGGGCTAGTCTTTTATTTATCCATGATTATTGTTATATTGCAGCCACGAGTTTTCCCATTACCACCTGTAGGTGTTGCAAAAACAAAAATTTCTTTGTTATCATTAATTGCAGCCATTAATTCATAACATAAATCTGCATTTATATTACCAATTTGTTTTTTATTATGAAACACACCTAATGCCTCCGCTTGATGCTCATATTCATATGGTATTAATTTTAATTCATCATCTTGTTTTACATTTTTTAAGTAATTTTGTCTACTTGTTCCATCTTCATTATTAAAGGTTACACCAACAACTTTAGAATGTAGGCATTTTAAATTATTTTTATCTGCATATGCTTCTGGATTTCTCAACATTTCGTAATATTTTTTATTTTTAAATAATACTATTAAATATATTGGCAAATATAAATATGCTGTTATTATAAATAAAGCAAAGTGTATCCATATACTTTTTTTTTTTAAAATCCATTTCTCAAAATTATTCATTATTTCACCCCTTATAATTTAGTTCTTTTTTCTCTAGCAATGCCTACTATTCTAATAGGCAATTGTTCAATTTGTTCATTACTATACATCATAATATCATAAGCATTATTGTAAGGTCTTAATACTAAACCATTTTCATTTAATAACACTTGTTTAAATGTTGCATCATCACCATTTACCATAACAGCACAATCTTTATTATTGTATTGCTCTTTGTCTTCACTTTGTTCAAAAATTACAATATCATTTTCTTGATATTTTGGGAACATACTATCCCCACTAACCATTAATCCATAAAATTTTTTACCACTTAAAGTCCATTTTCTAGGTATCTCTACATAATCAATTATTTCTTCTTGAGCTTCGATAGGTATTCCTGCTTTAATAGTACCTAATACAGGTATCTTTATAACATCCGAGTCTAAATCAATATGATAAGCATTGTCAAATTCTAAATCTTTAATTAGTAGGTCTGGTAAATTAACATTTAATACTTTCGCAACTTCTTCAACATTATCTATTGAAGGAGTTATTTCTTTATCTTCCCATCTTCCTATTGTTGTTTGGTTAACACCGACCATCTCTCCAAGTTTATTTTTTGAAAGTCCCTTACTTTTACGTAAGAACTGTAAATTTTTTGCAAAAAAATTACCCATATCATCACCTCCTTAATTATGCTTATATATTAATATAATAAATATATATAAGATAATTATAACACATAAAAATCAAAAATCAATAAAATTTATGCTTTTTTGCATAAAATCTATTGACATATGCGAAAAAGCATAGTAAAATAGTTTTAAGATGAAAGGAGGTAGCAAATGAAAACAACTAGAGAACTTATTTCAGAAGAGTTAAGAAGTATTAGAGCCGCAAAAAAAATTAGTATAGAAAATGTCGCAATTAAAAGCAATGTAAATAAAGATACTATATCAAGATACGAAAACAATTCGGTATCAATGCAAATTGACACATTAGAAAAACTTCTGAAATTTTATGAGATAGATTTTGATATTTTTTTTACAAACATATATGCGAAAAAGCATAAATAAATATAGTCAGCAAAACTAAAATTATGTCGAATATAAATATAATAGGAGACTTTAAATATGAAAAAAAGTAAATTGAAAATAAAAGTCATAAATCCTCCAAGTGAGGAAAGAAAACAAGAAATTATAAAAGAACTAACAATTACAATTCAAGAAGAATATTATTCGTAGAAAGGAAAGAAAAATGAAAAAGAGTAAGAAAAGGGTTAAATGGTTGAATGTAATATTATTACTATTATTTATAGCAAGTTGTATAGATTTAGGATATGTATTTTTTAAAATATGCTTTAGTATAGCAAGTTTAACATGGTTTGGAGTAGTAACTACTTTATTATCATTAACTATAGCTAGTGTAGTAGGAGAGTACTTATATGATCAAATGCAATAAAAAAGATTTATATGTTGGTCAGAACACATAAATCACGGATAAATTTAAAATAAATTTACGTATTTAAAATAGCATAAATTTTATAAAATGTCAAATTACAGGGATTTTGGTTGATAGAAAGGAATAGTATGTCAGATAAACCTAATTATTATGCTATTATTCCAGCAGATATAAGATATGATAAAACATTAAAGGACAAGGCTAAGTTTTTATATGCTGAGATAACAGCACTTTGTAACAAAGATGGATATTGTTTTGCTAGCAATAAATATTTCGCAGATTTATATGGTGTTAGAAAAGAAACAATATCTAGATTATTAAATGATTTAAAAAATAAAGGTTATATTGAAATAAAAATAGAGTATGATGAAAAAACTAAAGAAATAAAAAGAAGATTAATATACCTATTGACTAAAACATCAATACCTATTGACCGAACAATCAATTACCCTATTGACCAAAAAGTCAAAGAGAATAATACAAGTATTAATAATACAATTAATATACTTGTAGATTTCTACAATCGATTAGATAAGTTTCCTAAGGTACAAAAAATTACTAAAAGAAGAAGAAATAAAATTATTAGTAGATTAAAAGATATAGGTTATGATAATTTAATCAAAGCTATGGAACTTGCCTCTAAATCTAATTTTTTAACTGGAAACATTAAGAGTACTAGTTGGAAAGCAGATTTTGATTGGTTTATTGAAAATGATAATAATTGCATAAAAGTATTAGAAGGTAAATATTCCAATCAAGAAGAAAAGAGAGCATATGGACCAATTATCAATTAATTTAATAGAAGAATCAATAATAGGGTGCCTTTATATAAAGCCTAAATTAATTGAAGAAGTCTTTATTAAGGAAGAATATTTTATAAATACATATAATAGAACAGTCTTTAAATTAACAAAAGAATTTTATAACAAGAATAAAAAACTAGATATTCTTTTAATATTTCAAGAATATCAAAAATATTTAACTGATAAATTTCCTGAATATATAGTAAAAACAATGAATAATATCGCAACAACTACAATGTTTAATGAATACCAAGAAAAGTTGTTCGAGATTTATAAAAATAATTTAATAATAAAATATGTAGACAAATTTAAAAAACAAGATATAAATCAAGAACAACTATTTGAATATCTAGATAAGATAAAAAATATGGTATCAGGTAAGAATTACGAATTTTTATCATCAGATGAGATATACCATATTATAACTAAAGAAGATAAACAAATAAAATTTAGATTAGGTAGTTTAAGTAGTTTAATCAGATTAACAGAACATGACTTTGTAGTAATAGGTGCTAGACCTGGAGTAGGTAAAACTGGTTTTGCATTAAATCTATTAGAGAATATATCTTCAACGTATAAATGCTTGTATTTCAACTTAGAAATGTCAGAACAACAAGTATTAAGAAGATTAGTATCTATAAATAGTAAAGTTCCTATGTCAGATTTTTTAAATCCAAAAAGTGAATACCAATCTAAACTAATTAAAGAGTCATCAACAAATATTGCTAATAAAAAATTAAGAATATTAACTGGTATTCAAACAACATCCTCTATCAAACAAACAATAATAAGAGAATCTAAAGAAGAACATGTAGTAGTATTTATAGATTATGTTGGTTTAATTGCAACATACAATAAGAATAAATCTATTTATGAAAATATTACCAATGTTGTTAAAGAATTAAGGCAAATAAGTATGAATTTTGATTGTACTATTATAGCTTTGGCTCAAATAAATAGAAATGGTGAAACTAAAAACGCACCAATGCTATCAGATTTAAAAGATTCAGGAGAATTAGAACAATCAGCAGTATCAGTAATTTTATTACATAACGAAAACGCAACAAAAGAAATTCAAAAAGAAATAGAAGATTTAGATTTAATTGTTGCAAAAAATAGAAACGGTAGAACAGGGACAATTAAAGCTAAATATAATCAATTTAATCAACAAATATTTGAGAAATCTAAATATTTGTAGAAAGGAATAAAAAGAGAGATGTTAGAAGAACAACATAAAGTAGAAGACTTAGTTTATGAAATATTACTTGAAAATAAAAATGCAAGAGAAGATGATTATATATTAATAGCAGAATATTATCATAGATTAAATCCAGAAATAGGTAATTTAAAATTTAATTATGTATTTTTAGCACATAAAGAATTAAATATACCTAGTTTTAAAAGTATAGAAAGAGCTAGAAGAAAAGTACAAGCTAGACATCCAGAATTAGTTGATACTAAAACTAAATTAATAAGAGAACAGCTTAAGGAAGAATACAAAGAATATCATTTAAATTATTGAAAGGAGAACTAAATATGAACGATAAAGAATTAAAAGAACACTATAGAAATTTATATCAAATAGTAAAACAAGACAAAGATTTAATAGAAAGTGAATTAGAAGAATTTAAACTACTATCAACAATAAAATCAGATGTTATTGATAGTTTAAATAAGAGAATCAAAAGTTTAGAGCATTCTAATGAAGTACTAAGAAATCAGCTAAATAAAAAATTAAAGACAGATAATAAAAAGTCAGTTAGGATAATTAAAATAAGATGATGGAAGAAACTATTCTAACAAAAGCTAAAAAGTACTTATTAAAATTAAAGAAGAAACAAACCATTAAAAATCTAAATGAATTAAATGAACTAAAACAAGTTATAGAAGAATTAGATTCAATAACTTATAAAATAAAAGAATGGAGAGAGATAGAAAGTGAATTTAGAAATAAGCAAAAATAACACAGTGTTCTGTGATAAATTACCTAATTTAAAAATGAATGATTTATTAAATGAAATATTTAAAAGACTATCTACATTTAATAGAATTAATAATTATTGTCCTGATAATATAACTCTAAATCATAATGACTATTTAAGAATAAAAGAAGAAAGACCCGAACTAATCTTAACAAGAGATGAACAAGACTATATTCTATGTATGAGGATAACTTATTAGGAGAAAATGAATATGTTAGAAGAATACTTAATAGAAAATACGACATCTCAAGAAAGAATAGAAAAATTAGAAAAGAAAATTTTAAGATTAGAAAGAGATAAAAATTTACTAATTAAAGAAAATAGATCATTGGTATTACAGCAGAATAAAACAATTAATTCTAAATTAGAAGTAATAGAAGCTTATTTAATTAATAGATTTAGAAAAGTAAATTCTGTTGAAACTAAACTTGAACTTAAAAAATTGTTCATTGCAATAAAAGAAGAAAGGAATTTATTAAATGAAAAATAACGGACAAGCTAGACAATTAAATATTTTTGAAAAAGAATATTTAAGACTACATTTTCCAAACTTAAAAAGGTATAAAAAGAAACAAGAACATGAAAATAGTCAAAAGAAATTTAGATTGAGAATAGTAGATGTAAATAGATTAGAGTTTTTAGAAAAGTTACCAGATAGATTAGAAGGATATTTAAGTCAATTGAGGGAACAATTTGGAACATTAAAATCAAATGAAGATAGGATTAATAATTTAGATAATAAAGTTACTAAAGCACTTGAAATATTAGAAGAAAAAGAACATCAAAGAAGAAAAAGTGCTGGTAAAGTAGGAGGCTTAACAGCCAGTCTTAACAAAGAAAAAGAAAAAACAGAACAATTATTAGAAAATAAGCTCGAATTAGAAAACACAATAGAAATGCAAAAAGATGAACTTATATTAAAAGAATTAGAATTAAAGCGAAAAGAAGCAGAAATAAATATCTATAAAAATCTTGGAAAAAAGAAACAAATGAATGATTACAAAAAATTACAAGAAATTCAAAAGGATATAGATAGACATAAAAAAATAAGAGGTGTTACTTATGATCAACAATAAAAAATTATTTATAATTTATTTATCTTTAATAATAGTAATCACATTATTATCAGCAGCAATTATAACTGGTAAGAATAAAAAAATAATTAAATTAGAAAAGACAAATAAAGAACTTAAAGAGTTAAATATCGAATATGAAGGTCAATTAAAAGAAGTACCAATAGTAATAGAATCCGTAAGAGATAGCTGGTGTAATAATGAATAAAACAAAAAGAGAATTATATGAAGAAAATAAGAAGTTAAAGGCACAAAAGAAAACATATAACGATTTTTGGGAAACTGACGCAATAGAAGAATGTAATAAACAAATAAAATTTACTAGAACATCTTTATATGTAGCAAGTGTAATATTCTTAATTATTGGTGCTTTTTTATTAGGATTAAGTTGGTAAGGGAGATGATAAAGTGAGTGTAGATTTAAGCATAAAAGCAAAAAGAGTAGTAGAAATTTATGAAACAAATATTACTTATAATTTAGCAAATATGTATTATAAAGCAATAGATGAAAAATTAGGATTGAAAAAATTAAAAAGAATGACTTGTGATAAAGCATTACCTATTATTAATAAAGCAATAGAAGATATGGTAAAAAACAAAGAAGAATATATAAAATTAAATCCTAAAAATGGTTGGGGAACGTATGATGGACTATTAGAACAATTTAGAAAAATGAGAAACGTATGTGAAGAAAATCCAGATGGTTTTTTTGATATGGATATTGGAGATTAAAAGGTGGTAATAATGAAAAATAAAGAGATAGAAGAATTATTAAATGATATGCGTCATTCATATAAAATACATGAAGAAATTATAAAAAAATATAATAATGCAGATAAAATATCTTATCCATATAGAATAAGTTTAAAGCAAGTTAATTTATTATTATCATACATAGAAAAACTAAAAAAAGAAAATGAAACATTAGGAGAAATAGTAAATATTAAAAATGAGCAATTAGAAGAAATGCAAATACAAAAAACTGATTATACAGCATTAAATGTATTAGAAGCAAAAATTAAACAACTAGAAAATAATAGAGATAAAGCAATTGAATATTTAGAAAAAAGTAAATTAAATCAGTTAGACACACATTGCAAATATTTACATATAGATTTTGATTGTGAAAAGATAGAAAATATAGATGAATTAATAGATATATTAAAAGGTGATAGTGATGACTAAAGAAGATTTTATAAAACAAAGAATGGAAATAGACCATATTACAAGAAAAACATTTGATAAAACATATTTAGTAATACCATGTAATTGTGGTGCTATTTATTGTCATGGGTATAAATGTTTAGAAAAAAATAAAATTGATGAATGGTTATTGTTATATATTGAAGATTTACAAAAGAAAGTAGACCACTACAAACATTTATATAGTGAAGCAAAGAAACAAAAAGATGATGTTGTTGAGTATATAAAAAATTGAAAATGAATGGGTAAAAAATAGAGATTATAAATTGTTAAAAACAAATGTTTTATTAAGAATGTTAGGTGAAATAGATGTTAAAGATTAAAGATAATGTGGATTTGAAAGAATTAGAAAAATACGGATTTAAAAAAGAACCTGAAAAGGCTTATTATTATAACTATATTAATGAAGAATTAGAAATATTTGTGTGGATTACAAAAGGTTATGATTATAAACCAAGACATATTTATGTTGAAAGTAAAGATTATACTGTTATATTTTCACAATTAAATGCCTTATATGACCTAATAAAAGCAGATTTAGTAGAGAAAGTAGATTAGGAGGTATGTTATGCCCAGATATTTTAGAGTAAAATTTGGAAGAAAAACAGTACAACCTTTTAAAGAAAAAGACTTGAACAATATGATTGTAATATGTAAGAAAAAATATAATAATTATTTAGAAAATAATAATGATGAGCAAAGATATATTTGGGATAGAAATTATATGATTTTACATTTAGGAAGAAATTTAGCATTTAGAATTGAAGATTTATTGCAATTAAAAGTAGATAATTTTAAAAATGGTGGTATATACACAAGAGAATTTAAAACTAATAAAGAACAATCTTTTGAATTACACCCATCATTAATTAAAGATATAGAGTCTTATATTAATAGAAATGGTTTAGTAGAAGGCGAATATATATTTAAGAGTAGAAAAGGCTTAAATAAGCCAATAACTAGGCAAAGAGCATGGCAAATAGTAAAAGAGTTATCAGAACAAGTAAATGTAAATTATGTAGTAGGAACTCACTCATTAAGAAAATATTTCGCTAGAAAGTACTACGAAGAAACAGGAGATATTATTGCTTTAAAAGAAATGTTGAATCATTCTAGTGAAACAGTAACTTTATTATATATTTGTTGGGGCAACGATGATAAAATTCAAAAAAGAAAAAATTTTTATTTAGGGAACTAATTTTTAAAAAAATAATAGTAATTTTACATAATGAAAATTTGTAAATTGATACAAAAAATATTATTCTCTTAATATCAGACAAATAGTTAAAAAATAAAGAGAAAACTATCAATTTGTGATATATGAATTGAATTTAACAGAATTATGTCATTATGTAAAATTCAATGAAAGGAAAAGTGGTGTGAAAATGGACTTGTGGATAAAGAGTCAAGATAGAGAGCAATTATTAAAAGTAGACAATATTTTAGCAACTCCTAGAATGGAAACTTCTGGAGAATGGCTTATTATGTTTCACAATATTGTTTTAGGTGCATATTTAACAAAGAAAAGAGCATTAGAAGTATTAGATGAAATACAAAGTAAAATGAAAACATTATTATGTTTAAAGCCCAATTTATTATTAAGACCAGAAGATTTAGTGCAAGAAAAAGAATATTATGAAAAATTAAATAAACAAGAATTTATTACTTGTAACAACAATTTTGAAATAATACCTATTTCAAATAATACAGTTATTTATGAAATGCCAAAAGAATAAGGAGGTAAAAAAATGAGTGATAGAGTATTAATTACATTCATAATTTGTTTAAGTTTAGTAATAATTAGTTTTTTAGAAAGAAAAAAATAGGAGGGGAATAATGATATATGAAGAATATCATGAACTTTTAAAAAAATATAAAAAGGCTGAAAATAGTTATTTTAAAGAATTAGATAAAAAGAGCAGATTATTATACGGAGTAGAACCTCACGCAACAAAACCAAAAGAAATGATAGTTGATTATAGTTATGGTAATCCAGATGATGCAATTATTAACTATTCATCTGAAATTGACGAAGTAAATGAACTAATTAACGAGACTAGAAATAATAAAGATGTTTTAGAATACGAATTGAGAAAAAAAGAAAAAGAATTACGATATAGTTATGATATCTATGACAAGATTTACGTTTATAAATGGTTAGAACACAAAAGAGTAAATAATTATTATAAATTACTGAATTATAGCAAAAGACAAATTTATAGATTTATAGATGAAATTAAGGATAATTTATACAAAAAAGATAAAATGGCACAAAATGGCACAAATTCCATTGTATAGTGTATAGTAGATAAGATTTAATAAATAAAATAATAAGGGAACCTTGCAAAAGAACTCATAATCGCCTCCTTTCAAATAAATAGCGAGTAAAAAGAGACCGTTTCCAAATTGGTGCAAGGCAAATACTCTTGATGAGGATTAGTGAGTATAAACAATTGTTACTTAGTGGCACTGTCTTTATAGGCAGTGTACTGGTGGTATATGATGCCCGACTGAAATATAGTGAGGACTTAATCGCTTATAAACGACTAGTAATATATCATTGGTACAGTGCTCATAATGAGGTGATTGTATGGCTAAGGAATGGGCTAAAGATTTTTACCAATCAACTAGTTGGAAAAAAGCAAGAGATTATATTTTAGCCAAAAATTATCATATGTGCCAAAAATGTGAGGAAAGACCAGCCGAAATAGTTCATCATATTATTTGGTTAAATCCAATCAATATAAAAGATCCTAATATAACGCTTGGGGAAAACAATCTAATGCCAGTTTGTAGAGAATGTCACGCAATAATACATGAAGGTGTTTCGCCTACAGTAGAAGGTCTTTTTTTTAATGAGAATGGAGATTTAGTAAATAAATGAAATATATTATTATGTGTGGTGGGGAATATAAAGACTTTGATATTCCCAAACATTTATCAATAGTTAAAGGCGAAAGAATAATAGATAGAACCATAAGATTACTAAGAGAAAATGGAATAAAAGATATATACATAAGTACAAACAATCCAGCTTTTGATTATTTATGGGATATTCCCAAATTAAAACATCATAATAACTTTACATTAGAAAAAGGTAAATCAATTAGTGGCTTTTGGTTAGATGCCTTTTATCCATCTAATAATCCAGTAACTTATTTGTATGGAGATGTTTATTATAGTGATGATGCAATTAAAACAATTGTTAGAACTAACACGGATTACATATTGTTTTTTGCTAGTAGAAATATCCGTAGAAAAGATTATTTTAAGGAATGGGAAGAACCATTTGCGTTTAAAGTGACAAATCAAGTGAAATTTAGAGAATACATAAATAAAGCAAAGCAATTATTTCTAGATGGTTATTGTAATCGTGAACCAATTTCTTGGGAATTATATCGAATAATAAATGGTTATGATATTAATCAACATATAATTGGTACTAATTTTGTAGCAATAGATGATTATACTACAGATATTGATACCATAGAAGACATTAAAAAATTGGAGGAAATTTTGTGAAAGTAAGTGTAATTATACCTGTATATAATCAAGAGGAACTAATTATAAGATGCCTTGATAGTATACCCAAAAGAGATGATATTGAGATAATAGTTATAAATGATGGCTCTACTGATAAAACATTACAAACATTATTTGCATATAGGAAGAAATATACTAAGTTAAATATTATTTCATATAAGAAAAATCATGGGGTATCTTATGCAAGAAATAAAGGTATTGAAGAATCAAAAGGAAAATATTTATTGTTTGTTGATTCAGATGATTACATTGAATCAGATGTATTTAATGATATTGTAGATAATGATTTAGATTTTGTAGATATAGTATTCTACAATATGATTGATAATCAGGGGACCGAATACAAAGTGGACAAGTACAGAACTATGAATAGAGTAGGTACTTTTAAATTTGTTCTTAAAAGTTTTATAGGAGATACAAGATATAAGGTTGGTGTACAGTGTGGAGAAGATTCTATATTTCATGAATCATTAATGATAAAGAGTCCTACATTTAAATGCACTAACAAACTAATGTATCACTATAATTATCCTAGACATGGGAGCCTAACAGACTTATATCAAAGGAGTGGTAAAGATGATATTAAGAGTATTAACTGATACAAATTTCTTTGATATAGAACCAAAAGATGTAATAGATAAAGAATCTTTAATAAGTGCGTTAGATAATATGAGTACATTAATGTTAGAGACAAAAAATAACACAAC
The DNA here is from genome assembly GCA_964548815.1 of uncultured Muribaculaceae bacterium. GTDB lineage: Bacteria > Bacillota_I > Bacilli_A > RF39 > UBA660 > RUG13038. The sequence continues at coordinate 87 of CAZJSD010000035.1, read as the reverse complement.
GGTGTTTATTAATACAGTTAACATTGTTTCGTTAGAAATAATTAATACTCCCCCTATTTCAAAAGAAAAATAAATTTAATATAAACC
>CAZJSD010000034.1:0-13613 GCA_964548815.1 uncultured Muribaculaceae bacterium | reverse complement strand
TCAAAAGTTATTTTATATTATTTTCTTTGTTGCACTTGACTTTTTAATTTAGAAAATTATTAATTATTTTCTTTTTTATATACAAAAAAAGAGTATAATAATTAGTGGAGGTAATTTGTATGAGTAAAATTAAAGATATAAAAGGAAGAGAAATACTAGATTCTAGAGGTAATCCAACTGTAGAAGTAGATGTTTTATTTGATAATGGTATTATGGGAAGAGCAGCAGTACCATCAGGAGCATCTACAGGTGAAAGAGAAGCTTTAGAATTAAGAGATGGAGATAAAGCAAGATTCTTAGGTAAAGGAGTTTTAAAAGCTGTTAATAATGTTAATACTGATTTAAGGGAAGCATTAATAGGTTTTGAATCAGGAAAACAAAAAGAATTAGATTATAAAATGATAGAACTAGATGGAACAGATACTAAGTCTAAATATGGTGCGAACGCAATACTAGGTATATCAATGGCTTATTTAAAGGCATGCGCAAAAGATGAAGGAAAGAAACTATATGAATATGTATGTGATACATTTGGTGATGGGAATATGTCTGAACCTAGACCTATGATGAATATTATTAATGGTGGTGCTCATGCGGATAATAAGTTGGATTTTCAAGAATATATGATTATTCCAATTAGAGATTCTATTAAAGAAAGAGTAAGAGTAGGCGCAGAAGTATTTCATAATTTAAAAAGTGTATTAAAATCAAGAGGATTAGTTACCAGTGTAGGTGATGAAGGTGGTTTTGCACCTGATTTAAATAGTAATGCTGAAGGTTTTGAATTAATTATGGAAGCAATTAAAAAAGCAGGATATGAACCAGGAGTAGATGTATGTATGGGAATAGATGTTGCGGCTTCTGAATTCTATTCTGATGGTAAATATAACTTAGTTGGAGAAGGTAGAAGTTTAACAACAGAAGAATTAATTAATTATTATGAAGAATTAGTTGATAAATATCCAATTATATCAATAGAAGATCCAGTAGATGAAAATGATTGGGAAGGATTTAGATTAGTTACAGAAAAACTAGGAGACAAAATTCAATTAGTTGGTGATGATTTATTTGTTACTAATAAGAAATGTCTTCAAATGGGTATAGATAATAAGGCAGGAAATGCTATACTTTTAAAAGTAAATCAAATAGGTACAATTACAGAAACTTTAGAAACTATTGATTTAGCAAGAAAAAATAATTATAAAACAGTAATTTCACATAGAAGTGGTGAAACAGAAGATACAACAATTGCGTCTTTAGCAGTTGGTTTAAATTTAGGACAAATCAAAACAGGATCAATGTCTAGAACAGATAGAATTTGTAAATATAACGAATTAATAAGAATAGAAGAAGAATTATAAAAACATAACTATATTTGAAATAATAAAAATATATGTTATAATACAGTAAATGAAGGAAACTTCATAAAAAAAGAGGAACATTTAATTTTCGCAGGTGAATGTCATCCTCTATTTATTGGGAGTGGCACTCTATCAATGCTGTTAGAGTGTCTATTTTTTTATAATAAATACCATAAAGGTAAGTAGTAATAAAATGATACAGATGTATCTTAGGAGTTTAATAATATAAACTCTTTTTTTCATCAATATCTACCTCCTTTCCTGCTGGATTGGAGGATGACACTCACATTAAACGTTCCAATATAATTGTACCAAACAAATTTTCGTTTATCAACGTAAAAAACGAGAAAATTCAATAAAAAATCAAAATCGTTATAATAATATTTCTTTCATACGAATATAGTTTAATAAAGGAGAATTCTTATGGATGGAATATTTTTTTTAGTGCTTGCGTTTTTAGTGGCTTTTTCTAGTATTAAATTATCATATTATGGTGATGTATTAAGTAAACAAACTAAATTAGGATCTGCTTTTATTGGTGGTTTATTAATCGCATCAATTACCTCTTTACCAGAATTTATAACTAGTATTTCTGCGGTATTAATTAATAATCCATCTTTGTCTTTCGGTGATATATTAGGTAGTAATATGTTTAATATATTTGTTCTTTCTACATATAATATTTGGTTTTTTAAAAAAGATATATTTAAAAATACAGATTCTAAATATAAATATGAGTGTATTATACTATTATTTGAATATATTCTAGTTATTATAGGTACTAAAACTAATTATCTAGATTTTACAACTATTTCTTTAATAATAATGTATGCTTTATATATGTTTAAAGTAATAAAAACAAATAATGATAATAGAGAGACTAAAATAGAAAATGTTAGAAACCCATTGTTTAAGTTTATATTATGTTCTTTGTTATTAATTGTTTTAAGCACTTTATTAACACTTGAAGCAGATAAAATAAGTCATATATATCCAAGAGTATCATCTTCTACTATAGGTGCAATATTACTAGGAATAACAACATCTCTTCCTGAAGTAGTATCTACTTTTGCACTTATAAAATATAACAATATAGATATGTCTATATCCAATTTATTAGGTAGTAATATATTTAATTTTCTAGTATTATCTTTCTCTGATATATTTGTCAAGAATGATCATATATATCATTATTCAGATATCTATTCTTATTCATATTTAATAGGTGGAATATTTATTACAATCTTATTATTAATATCTATTATTAATAAAAATAAAAATAGGATATATTATATGTTAATATCTATATTAATGTCTTTTAGTTATTTATTAGTTTGGTATTTTCAATTTAAATAAAATGTGGTAAAATACTAATATTGACTGGAGGAAAGAACATGGATGTAGTATTAATGATAATATCAGTTTTATTAATTGTAGTAGTATTATTACAGAGTGATAAATCAGAATCTGCAGGAAATATATTAGTAGGTGCTAGTTCAGAGTTATTTGCAGAAAGAAAAGAAAGAGGATTTGAATTATTTATTAGTCGTTTTACATTAATATTAGGTATAGTATTCTTTGTATTATGCTTAGTTATGTCATTGATAAAATAAAAAAGGCTTTTTATAAAGTTTTTTTTAAAGTTTATAAAACTATCAATTGATAGTTTTATAAAAAAGTATTATAATCAAAGTAGGTGAGGCAACATGAATGTTACAAAAATAGTAAATTTATTACATAGATCCATCATTAAGGGAAATTATGATTTTGTTCCTACAACAAAAAATAGAAATTCAAGAAGAAAATATGGTTTAACAATTTTGGATTTAGAAGATTTTCTTCTTACTATAAATGAAAGTGATTTATATAAAGGACCTGATGAAGATAGAGATTGTCCTGGAGAATATTTATATATATTTAAAAAAGAAATAATAGAGGGTGTAAGTTTTTATATTAAGGTAAAAGAAGATAATAATAGGATAAAAATCATTTCATGTCATGAAGATGAATTTTAGGAGGTATAAAATGAAAAAAGAAAATTATAGAGTTAGAAAGGTCAAGGTTGAGGTAAAAGGAATAATTGTTGAGTATGATGAGTTTTATGTTGTAGATGAAAATGGTAATGAAATATTTGACAGGAATGTAGAAATAGAAAATGATAGAAGACTATATGATAACTATAAAAAACAAAGTAATTTATTAACAAAAGAAGAAATAAAAAGTATTAGAAAAAAATACGATTTAACACAAAAAGATTATGCTTTAATACTTGGTTTTGGAGAGGTAACTATTAATAGAATTGAAAGAGGATCAATACAAACTGATTCGGTTGATGCAATAATGAAATTGTCAAAGAATCCAAATAATATGTTGTTTTTATTAGAACAAAATAAAAATAATATTAGTAAAGAACTATATAATAAAACAATAAATAGAATAAAAAAATTAAAAAAAATAAAGGAACATGCTTTGGCAAATATCTCAAATCTTATTACTGATGAAAAAATAGATACATATTCAGTCTTTGATGTTGCGGAGAATACTATAGAAATATACAATAAAAAAGTTGATGAATTGATAAAAGAATATGATATTTCACCAGAATATATTACTAATCTAAAGCTTCAAAAATTATTATATTTTGTTCAAGCATTAAGTTTATTATTGTTATCAAAACCAGCATTTTATGAAGATATATATGCTTGGGATTATGGACCAGTAGTAAAAGAAGTATATAAAAAGTATAAAAATAACAAATCAAATGGTATAATATTAAAAAATACACCAAAAAGAATATCTAATTGTTTATTAAATATAATAGAAGAAGTTATTAATAGTTATGGTACATTAGAAGCAACAAAGTTAATTAGTTTTACTCATGAAGAAGATCCATGGAAATATACAAAAAAAGATGATGTAATATCTACTGATACTATAAGAGAGTATTATGAAAAAGTATATCAATAAAAAAGGCTTTATAATGATAAAGTCTTTTTCTTTTTATTATTTAATTCATGTTCTATAATAGCATTATTTATTTTTCCTTTTTTTTCTATATATTTTTCATCGTTTTCTAAATATAAAAATCTATTATAGTTATATCTAAAATCACTTGATCCATCTATAAAACAACTATAAATGCCTCCTATACTAGCTTTATCAGTTTTTTCTAATTCAATATATAGATTTATCATTTTTTTATCTGCTTCGTTAGTAGCGTTTTTAACATTTTTAATATCATATATTGATGAAACTATATATTCTTTTATAATTTGGTTAGTCTTATCATAAAAATATAAGAATTCATTTATATCTCTATCTTTAATCATTAAACCAAGATTAATATTATTTATATAATTTCTATAAGAAGAAAGATATTCATAGAATATTTTTGATTTTTCATTTTGATTTAATAACTTTTCATAATCATTAGTCTTTCTTTTTTTATCCATTAAATAGTATTTTGTTATCCTTAAGTCTTGTTTTAATGTATATAGTTTCATGTTTTCATAGTTAGAAATTAAATTAGATAATATATTGGCATTTTCTTCTTCATATCCTTCTTCTAATAGTATATTTTTTATTAAGATTCTTTCTTCACCAATAATATTATAGTTTTCTATTTTTATATTATCTATTATATTAACAATATCCGCTAGTTTCTTAACAGAAATACTATTTTTCTTTTTGAAGTTCTTTCTATCGTTATAAGAATCATTTAGAGCTTTATTATTTGTAGAATAATTACTTAATAGATAGTCAATCTTTCTTTCTAATTCATCAATTTCTTGATTATATTTATTAATACCATTTATATTATAATCATAATTATTAGTTAATTCTTTAGATCTTTTTTTATTTATTTCTATTATGTGATTTTTTAAATCATCAATAATTCTTTCTTCTTCTTTTTGTAATTCTAATAATTCTTTTATATTATTATCATTATTTTCTTTTATTAATTGTTTTTCTATCTTTCTTTTTGTTACTGAACCTTTTGCGATGAATAAATCTATTGAGTTATCTATCGCTTCATGAAGAGAAATAGATAAATTATTAGGTGAATCATCCATAACTTCCTTTAATTCTTTATGTTTTTTATTCATAAAGTCATTTAATGTATCAATGTTATAATAATTGTTAATAAATATATTATTAGACATATAAACACCTCTTTAGGTAAATATTATATAATTAAATAGACAAAAATAATATAGAAATTAATAAATTTATTAATTTTATGATACAATTAATGTATGGAGGTTCAATATGAGAGACTCAGTTTTAGAATTATTAGGAAAAGATGAAAAAGCATTGGATTCTATGGAAATTGCGAATAACTTACATTTAACATCAGTAAGTGAAGTTACTTCATTAATGGAGGTATTACAAGATTTAGAAGAAGAAATGCTTATTTATAGAACTAGAAAAGATAAATATATGTTATTTAATAATAGTCATTTATTAAAGGGTAAGATACACGTTAATAAAAGAGGGTATGCCTTTGTATCAGTAGAAGGCTTAGATGATGATTATTATATAGATGAAAAGAATATAAATGGTGCGTTAAATAATGATATTGTTGTTATTGAACCAGTTAAAGGTACAGGTAAAAAGACTGAAGCTAGAGTTATAAAAGTATTAAAAGAAGAAAATAATCTAGTTGTAGGTGAATTTAATATAGTTGATGGTAAACCTAAATTTACCCCAGATGATGATAAATTGAAGATGGAAATAATCATAGATAAAGAAGATTTACCTAATTTAGTAGATGGTCATAAACTACAAGTTTCAATAGTAAAAGAAATGGGTAATTATAAATATTTAGGTAAAGTAAATAAGATAATAGGTCATAAAAATGATCCTGGTGTAGATATATTATCTATTATGTATAATTATGAAATAAATGATGTATTTAATGATGCGGTTATGGAAGAAGTAGATAAACTTCCATCTGAAGTATCAGAAAAGGAAATAGTAGGTAGAAGAGATTTAAGAGATAAAGAAATATTTACTATAGATGGTGATGATACAAAAGATATAGATGATGCGATAAGTATTGAGAAAAAGGGTGAGAACTACATATTAGGAGTACATATCGCAGATGTTTCTTACTATGTTAAAGAGGGAACGGAACTTTATAAAGAAGCACTAGATAGAGGTACTTCAGTATATCTAGCAGATAGAGTTGTACCTATGCTTCCTCATAAACTAAGTAATGGAATATGTTCACTTAATCCAGATGTAGATAGACTAGCTATCTCTTGTGTAATGGAGATAGATTCAAATGGTAAAGTAGTAGATCATGATATCTTTGAATCTGTTATAAAATCAAGAAAACAAATGACATATAAGAACGTTAATAAGATATTAAATGATGAAGAAATACCAGAAGGTTATGAAGAATTTGCACCTACATTAAAACTAATGGAAGAACTTGCAAAAATACTTAGAAAAATGAAATTAGATAGGGGATATTTAGATTTTGATGCTAAGGAAGCTAAAATAATTGTTGATGATAAAGGTAAAGCAATAGATGTAGTATTAAGAGAACAAGGTAAGGGTGAAAATCTTATTGAAGACTTTATGATTGCAGCAAACGAAACAGTTGCGTCACATCTTTTCTATCTAAATTATCCATCTATTTACCGTGTACATGAAGTTCCAGATGATGATAAAATAAAAGAATTTATAAATCAGGTATCAGTATTAGGAATAAATGTAACAGGTAAAAGAGAATTTTCTAATCCTAGAAATTTAAAAGTAATATTAGATCAATTAAGAGGAAGAGAAGAATATGATATATTATCTAATATGCTTTTAAGATGTATGAGAAAAGCGGAATATAAAGATCAAAATCTAGGACACTATGGTCTAGGATCTAAATGTTATACGCATTTTACTTCTCCAATAAGAAGATTCCCTGATACAACAGTTCATAATTTACTAAGAAAATATATATTTAATGAACCAGAACCAAAAGAATTAAATAGATTAATAGATTACTATAAAGATATACTTTCAGGAATCGCAGAACATTCATCAGAAAAAGAAAGAAATTCTATAGATTGTGAAAGAGATGTAGAAGATATGAAGATGGCTGAATATATGGAAGATCATATTGGTGAAGAATTTGATGGAGTAATTGATAGTATTCTTAATTTTGGTATGTTTGTATGTTTACCAAACATGATTGAAGGATTAGTAAAATATGACTCTATTAAAGGAGATTATTTTGAATTTAATGAAGAAACTAATATACTTATTGGTAAAAAAACAGGTAAAAAATATAGATTGGGTCAAAAAGTAAGAGTAAAATGCATCGCAGCATCTAAAGAGAGTAGTACAATAGATTTTGAACTAATAGAGGGTGGTAAGAATGGAAATACTAAATAGAAAAGCAAGATTTGATTATGAAATATATGATACTTTTGAGGCAGGAATAGTACTTACTGGTACTGAAATTAAATCTATTAGAAATGGGTCTTGTAATCTAAAAGATAGTTATATTCTTATAAAGAATAATGAAGCATTTATTCTTAATATGCATATATCCCCTTATGATAAAGGTAGTATTAATAATGAAGAAGAAACTAGAACTAGAAAACTATTACTTCATAAAAATGAAATATTAAAACTAAAAGATAAAATATCTATAAAAGGGTTTACTATTGTACCTTTAAAACTATACTTTAAAGAAGGACTTGCTAAATTAGAGATAGGTGTCGCAAAAGGTAAACATACTTATGATAAAAAGGAATCAATTAAGGAAAGAGATATTAAAAGAGAAACAGATAAGATGTTAAAAGCTAGATAATTCTAGCTTTTTATCATTTCTAAAATAATATTTATCCACTTCTTATCAATAGTATCAATATAAGAAATCTTTTTACCAATATCTTTTATAGAAGAACCTAAATGGTAACCAGTTTCTTTATCAATAACAATAAATCTATCATGAAAAGAATCGTTATTAATTATAGTTAAATTATTATATTGTTTCTGATATTTATAAATTAGTTCATTATTCATGTTAGAACTAATAATAGTCACTTTAATATCTAATTTACTAATCATATTTAAAACTTTATTATCTACATAATTATCAATAATTAATATGTCTTCAGTACTAAAATTATTAATTATATTACCATATTCAAGTAACTTTTCCTTGTGTTCTAAGAGAACATTATCATGTTCTAGTACTTTGTTTTGAATAATGTATAATTCTTTATGATAATCTAGATTATTCATGAGTATATGTCTCATAGAAACAAATGCTCTCATAATTTTAACTGATATTTCATCAGCAATACTATTGGCCTCTTTTTATGTTCAAGGTTCCAAAATGGAACCTTGAACATTCCTCTTCATTTAATTGAAAATAAAAATCCTTAGGAAATTTATTAGTGTTTCTTTTGACTGCCTTATTTATATCTACCTCCACGAGTTTCTTTTTTTTGGTCGAAATTTTCGACCAAAAAATCTTTTGTTTCTTCATTTGTTAATTTCCAACTAATTCTTTCTGGGAATTTTTTTAGATTGTTCTTAACAGCTTCATTAATTCTTTTTGTTTCAACATTATATAATATAGCTAAATCACTATCGAGCATGACTTCTTTACCTCTAATGTTATAAATCTTAGATTTAATATCTTCTTTATTTAATAATGCTATTTCATTTTTCATATTAATACCTCCCTAAATATTCTGTTTCATCAAGTATATTATTAATCCACTTCCTATCAATAGTATCTATATAAGAAATCTTTTTACCAATATCCTTAATCGAAGAACCTAAGTGATAACCAATTTCTTTATCTATAATAATAAATTTGTCATGAAAAGAATCATTATTAATTATGGTTAAATTATTATATTGTCTTTGATACTTATTAACTAATTCATTATTCATGTTAGAACTAATAATAGTCACTTTAATATCTAATTTACTAATCATATTTAAAACTTTATTATCTACATAATTATCAATAATTAATAATTCTTCATTAGCTTTATGAAATATATCTAATAAAAGAGAATAAGCATCATAAAATGAACCTTTAAATATTAATTTGTCCTTCAGTATATCATCAGTACTAAAACTATCTATAATATTATTTATTTTATTATCATGATCTAGTATCTTATCTTTATACTCTATTAGAGTGTTATCGATATTGATTATTTTATTTTGCATAACAAATAATTCCTTATGATAATCTAGATTATTCATAAGTATATGTCTCATGGAAACAAATGTATTTATTATTTTAATCGATATTTCAGCAGCTACAGGTGTATTTAAAACAGAAGAAAGCATCGCAACACCATGTTCTGTAAAAACATAGGGGTTTGATCTTGTCATTTTATTTGCGGTCCCAATTTGGGACTGCAATGCTTTAAATTCTTCTTCATTTAATAAAACTATTTCATTTTTCATATTAATACCTCCCTATATGTTTCTTATTTCATAAATTATATTATTAATCCATTTTTTATCAATAGTATCTATATAAGAAATCTTTTTACCAATATCTTTAATAGAAGAACCTAAATGATAACCAGTTTCTTTATCAATAATAATAAATCTATCATGAAAAGAATCATTATTAATAATAGTTAAATTATTATACTGTTTTTGATATCTATTAATTAGTTCATTATTCATATTAGAACTAACTATGATTACTTTTACATCTAATCTACTGATCAAATCCAATACTTTATTATTTACATAATTATCAATTATAATTATTTCATCTTTAGCTTTATGAAATATATCTAATAAAAGAGAATAAGCATCATAAAATGAACCTTTAAATATTAATTTGTCCTTCAGTATATCATCAGTACTAAAACTATCTATAATATTATTTATTTTATTATCATGATCTAGTATCTTATCTTTATACTCTATCAGTGTACTATCAATATTGATAATTTTGTTTTGAATAATAAATAATTCATTATGATAGTCTAGGTTATTCATAAGTAGATGTCTCATAGAAACAAAGGCATCCATTATTTTTATACTAGTTTCAATAGCTATATTTGATTTTAATATAGTCGCAAGCATTGCAACACCTTGTTCTGTAAAGACTCTAGGTAAGTATTTTCTGTGTTTGCCTTTACCATATGATGAGTTTTCTAAGGTCGAAATTTTCGACCTTAGAAAATTCCATTCATTTTCGTTTAAAATCCAACTATATCTTTCAGGAAATTTCTTTAGATTGTTCTTAACAGCTTCATTAATTCTTTTTGTTTCAACATTATATAATATAGCTAAATCACTATCAAGCATAACTTCTTTACCTCTTATGTTATAAATCTTAGATTTAATATCTTCTTCATTTAATAAAACTATTTCATTTTTCATATTAATACCTCCCTATAAGTTTCTTATTTCATCAAGTATATTATTAATCCATTTTTTATCAATAGTATCTATATAAGAAATCTTTTTACCAATATCCTTAATCGAGGAACCTAAATGATAACCTTTAACTTTATCAATAATAATAAATCTATCATGAAAAGAATCATCGTTAATAATAGTTAAATTATTGTACTGTTTCTGATATTTATTAATTAAATTTTTATCCATATTACCAGTTATAACTATTACTCTAATATTAAGCTTACAAACTATATCTAATACCTTTTTATCGCAATAATTATCTATAATTAGTATTTCTTCTTTAGCTTTATTAAATATATCTAATATAAGACTATATCCATCATAAAATTCCCCTTTAAATATCATTTTATCTTTAAAAATATCTTTAGTACTAAACTTATCTATTAAACTATCTATCTTATTTTCGTGTTCTATAAGTTTATTATCATGTTTTATAACTAAATCGTTTATATATTTTTGTTCAATTAAATTATTATTAATTACAAAGTCTTTTAACTTTCTAAATATTCTAATTAATGCTTTACTCTGAAGAACAGCTTTTTCACCCTTTAAAACAGTCATAAGCATATATATTCCGTTTTCAGTGAAAACGTAGGGATTAGAAGTACGACCTCCCTTGATTCCTTTTGTTTGCATCGAGGTCAAATTTTTTGACCTCGATAGTTCTTCAATTTCTTTGTCTACTAACTGAAATCTAAAATCATCATCAAATCTTTCTATGTTATTCTTAATTTGTCTATTAAAAGATTTAGTAGAATACCCATATATTTTAGCTAGATCACTATCAAGCATTACTTGTTGTCCTCTAATATAGTATATTTTATCCCTTATATAATCTTCATTAATAATCATAATTTCATTCTTCATATGTATTTCCTTTCTTATACTTTCAAGGTCAAAAATTTTTACCTTAGAATTATTTTTCTTTTAAGATCCAAATTTGGGACCTTAAACTCTTTCTACTTTTGAAGTCACAAATTGTGACTTCAAGTTATTTTATATCGCGGTGCAAAATTTGCACCCCGATACTATATCTTGATTTGAGGTCAAAATTTTTGGCCTCAAGTTGTCCTTTATCATTTAATTACCGATATTCATTTAAACTTGAGGTGCAATTTTTGCACCTCAAGATTTGTTTGTATTCTTCGTCATTAAGCATAAATCTAAAATCATCATCAAATCTTTCTATGTTATTCTTAATTTGTCTATTAAAGCCTTTAGTGGTATATCCATATATTTTAGCTAAATCACTATCAAGCATTACTTGTTGCCCTCTAATATAGTATATTTTATCCCTTATATAATCTTCATTAATAATCATAATTTCATTCTTCATATGTATTTCCTTCCATATTTTTAAGGTCACAAATTGTGACCTTAGAATTTGTCTTCTTTTAAGGTTTCAATCTGAAACCTTAACCCATTTATGTTTTGAAGTCCCAAATTGTGACTTCAAGTTTTCATCTTATCGAGGTCACAAAATGTGACCCCGATACTATCTCTTGATTTGAGGTGCAAAATTTGCACCTCAAGTTAATTGGGCAGACACTGTCTGCCTTTTTTGAATATCTGCATTATATCAGTCTATATTCTCTTGAATATATTCTTTCATCAGAAGTATATTCAAGTACTAAATCATTACCTTTTTTACATAATATAATACCTATAGTATTATCTTGTTTTTCACTTTTTATATTCTTATCTATATAATTCATATAAAACTTAATTTGACCTATATCCTCTTTCTTTAATTCGCGTATCTTTAGTTCAATTACTATATAACAGTTGAATTCTATATTAAAAAGTAATAAATCTATATAATAGAATCTATCGTTAAGAACTATTTTATATTCATTTCCAGCATATAAATAATAATGACCTAATTGATGTAAGAAATTATCTAAGTTTTCTAATATAAGCTGTTTTAATGCCTTTTCCTTTATATCGTTTTTTTCTATATTAATTGAATTTGGAATAAGAATGGGATTAGGAACTGATTCAATTAATTCTAGTTTTTTATCATTAATAAGTTTGCTTTTAGTAGTTCCTGGTAATCTTTCATATTCATTAGATTTTACTCTTTTTTCTAATTCTCTATAACCAATTCTATCTTTTATAGAAATGTTTATATAATACTCTATTTTTTTAAAATTATTTAAGGAAATTAGTACTCTATAATGGCTCCATGATAAGTTGGAACGCAGTGCGTTCCATTTATCATCTTTAGAAGTTAAATAGAATTGTCTCATATATCTAAGATTTCTCTCACTATATTTATTATTATTTAATTCAATTATTAATTTTTTTGAGAATTTTTTTATTAATTTCTTCCCTTGTTCAGCTCTCTTTTCTCCTCCTTGAGCTTCCACAATTAATTTACCAACATTATAATACGTTTCTAGATCATTTCTATTCTTGCTGTAATCTTTTACTCTCTTATATACTTCATTACTAATTAATAAGCTTTTGATTTCTTCATAGAACTTAGTTTCCATACCCATTTCCCCCTTATGCCAGCCCATCATATCACATCTCATTTATCCCTGCAAATTACAAAAATCCCATTTTTGTAAGTTAAATAAAGAAGAAAATAAGTTTTGTTCTAAACAATAATCCACAGTATTTCTCATATCTCATGTAATAATTCAATTTTTGTAATTTTAAATTTTTTTAAACAAAAAAAAGTGTCACTTTATGACACTTTATATGTATATTTTTCTTTAATAAATACAAGAATAATAATAGTAAATAATAAAAGAATAATACATAAAATATAATATTTTATGTAACCGAGTAAATACCCTTATTTTTATTATTGTTTATTATTAATAT
>CAZJSD010000033.1:0-13908 GCA_964548815.1 uncultured Muribaculaceae bacterium | reverse complement strand
GGCTTAGTTAACTAAGTCGTTTTTAAATAGATTTTTAATAGTATCTATAACAAGAGTTTATTTAGAATCATTAGGAATAAAATATATTTACTATATACAAATAATATGGCTACAAGCATAAAAGGAACGGATAAACAACTTAGAGAAATCTAATTTTTTTGTTATACCAGTAATTTATATATTGTGTTTCTATGTGCATTAATTCAATTGTTATTTTACAATAGGTGTTTGTTGACGATTACACTTTTTTTTGATATAATATGCCCACTTGTTGCTTTGATCTTAATGATTTAAACTTAGTAACATATTTTTCTATGTTTAAAAGTAATTAACTAAATATTGTTTTATAGGGGGATAATATGCATTTATGGAATTTATATTTAGGAATAACGAGATTGTGTACTCTTGAGTGTGAACATTGTTTGCGTGGAAACAGAAGAAATGAATATATGTCTTTAGAAACAATTGACAATGCTTTTAAAGATGTTAAAGAAATTGATACATTATTATTAACTGGAGGAGAACCTTTATTAGCAATTAAACAAATAAAGGAAATACTTAAACAAATAAAAAAAAATAATGTTAAGGTTCATAGAACTTTTATAATAACAAATTGTACTTTTCTAAATGAGGAGATAATTGAGATATTAAAAGAATTTTCAGACATTTCAGAATTAGAACTTGCGTTATCATATGATGTTTTTCATTATGTAGAATTAAAAAGATTAAATTTACTAGAAAAAAGGATAAATAATGCAAGAATTCTAAAAGAAATATTTGGAGCATATGATTATGCTAGTTTTGAAGACAAAACTAGAAAAAAACGCAATATTATAAAGGCAGGAAGAGCAGAATCTCTAACAGAAGAAAGACTAAAAGAATTTAGTGATATTAGTGAAAAGGATTATATTCTTGCTGATTATAGAATCCTTGATAGACCTTTTGCACCATACTATGAAGAAGAAACTGGATTAGTATATGATAAAGTTTATGTTGATGTTAATGGTAATGTTACAGATATTGAGTTGTCTTTTGATGAAGAAGACAATGAGGTTGACAAATATATTTCAAATATAAATGAGATAGGGTTATTAGAATCTATACTTAATTATAGAATCTATTCACTAGAAACTCACAACGCAAACATAGAAGAATATAAAAAAGTATATGATAAATTTATGCAACACATTAAATCACAAAATAATTCATATGAGAAGACTAAATAAGCTAGTCTTTTTTTATAGTATGATGAATATTGGTAACAATATGTCAAATGTTGTTACAAATAAATTAACACAAATAATTATCCATGAAATTAGAATTTCACCAAAAATGATTAGACAATATAAAGATGGATTTGAATGCGTTAAAGAATATGTAAAAGAAAAATTCAGGATAAAAGAAGTCAATTAATAAAGTTGTTAGTAAAGAAAATAGGAAACAAGTTTTTTAAAAGATAAAAGAAGTTGCTGGAAAGCTTTTTTGTCTTTTGTAGACACTATGTTATTGACAAACAAAAATGTTTAATATAGTATAAACATTATCATGTGAGGTACTATCGATGAAAATAGAAGAGATAAAAAATGGTAATATGAATGAAGTATATTTATTAACTACAGATGAGGATAAGTATATTGTAAGAACAAGTAATTTTGACAATAGCTTTGAATGTAAAGTGTTAAAGATACTAGAGGAGTATAATTTTAATTGTCCTAAAGTAATAACAAATTTTAAATTGGGCAATAAAAATATTATGCTTTATAAGTATCTCGAAGGAAATAATCCTGAAGTATATAATGATTTGTTTTTCAAAAAAATGGCAAAGTTATTGAATGAATTACATGAAGTTGATTATAAGAATCTATATAAAGCCAGTTTAACTAATGAAGAGAATTTAGAAAAACTTAGTAAATATTATACTGGTGCAATTGAATCTAAATATTTGAAAGCCGATAAAGATTTTATAACTGAATTATATGAAAAAGTTATAAAAATAGATTTTACTAAATTAGATAAATGTATAATTCATTCAGATATAAAAAGAGAGAATATGGTTCAAAATGATAATGAATTATATTTAATAGATTTTGGAAATTGTTATATTGGAACAAGGTTAATTGATATAATTCGAGTAATTATGTGGTTTTTTATTAAGAATGAAAATTACGATTATAAGCAAATAAGATTATTTGTTAATTCATACTTTAGTGAGAAAAAACTTAATAAAAATGAAATGGAAATCATTGATGAATTACTTATTTTTTGTATACTTTATAATTTGCTTAAAGATGTTTATTTAAATGGAGAAGGAATCTTAACAGCAAATTATGTTGAAAATAACAGTTTAAAATGGTTAACAGCATTAAAAGATCGAGATGGGATATTAAAAATAGGTGAGGTGATAAAAAATGTTAAAGGATTTACAAAATGAAAAAGACAATCGAAATATATTTATTAGTAATATTGGAGTATGTGATTATAAATTACCAATATCCTTAGTTATAGAAAATGAAGTATATAATTCAATATGTAATATTTCTTGTAATGTAGCTTTAGATGAAACATGTCGAGGAGCTCATTTAAGTCGTATTATTACAGTTTTAAACAATAATATCTATGGTAAGACAATTAGATTAGAAGACTTTACCAATATAATAGATGAAACTATTAAATGTTCAGAAACTATTGGAGCATCACTAGGTGTTGATTTAGATATAATACTTAAAAGAATATCACCAATCTCTGAAAAAGAATCGTTCATTACAGTTAACTTAAAAATTAATGATACTGTATTATCAGATTGTGAAGACAAGAGTCTTTCTATTTCAATGTTTGGGACTACTTTATGCCCTTGTTCTAAAGAAATTTCAAAATATGGGGCTCATAATCAAAGATGTAAAGTTATAATGACATTATTTGGAGATTATGAATCAATTAACTTTAATGAAATTGTCTCAACTATTGAGAGACAATTTAGTGCTAATGTATATAGTACAGTTAAAAGAGAAGATGAGAAATACATTACTGAAAGAGCTTATGAAAATCCTAAGTTTTCTGAAGATTTAATTAGAGATTTGTTAATTAATGTAGGGGATTTATA
Source organism: uncultured Muribaculaceae bacterium (assembly GCA_964548815.1). Taxonomy (GTDB): domain Bacteria; phylum Bacillota_I; class Bacilli_A; order RF39; family UBA660; genus RUG13038. The sequence continues at coordinate 10,808 of CAZJSD010000033.1, read as the reverse complement.
TGATGGGAAAATATGTGCTGAACTAGTTAATTATGAATCTATTCATGAACATAATGTATATGCAAAAGGGGTAATTAATAATCGGAAAGTATTGAGAAAGTAATATGTATAATTATGATATTTTGTTAAAAAAACTAAAGTTAGAAAATAATGATAAAAACCGAAAATATATCAAAGCAATAGTTCATGCCTTGATTAAAAATGGTGATGCTGAGATTATAAAGCAAGCTATAGATACTGATTTTACTAAAATAGAGTATCTTTTTGGTGTGTTGATGGAACTAACTAAATATTTTGATTATAGATATAGTAGTAAAATTGATTTAACAAAGTTTTTGTTTTATATATTAAATGATAAAGACATTAATATTGAAGCAATATTTTGCCCTGGTTATACTTCAAATGGGTATAAGAAATATGTCGGTAGAAACAATACCAATAGAATGTGGACTTTAAGATTTCTTGCTGATGAATTAGAAGATATGGAAATACAAGCAAATTTCAAAATAGTTTTAGCTGATATTTTCTTAGAAAATACAGATGATAATAATAATCCTATGTGGAGAGAAGAACTTACAAACCATAGAGAAATATTTCATGATGTGGCTAGTAAGTATTTTAGTAGTGAGAGTATTATTAATTTATCTGATGTTTATAAAGATGCATCATATATCGAAGGATTTGTTGATGAAGCATTATGTCAAGGAAGGGTATATAATGCTTTTTATAAAAATAATTTAAATTTTTATACAAGAATGCACTGGGATAATGAACAAATTAGACAGCGTAATGATAGATTGTTTACTATTTATAGTATTGTTTCACAATATATTAATCAGAAAGAAAATGGAGTGTATATTCCAATGGAAACCATGTATTCAAGAAGTAAAGTCATGACTAAAAATGATGTTTGTACAATGTATTTGAGAAAGTAAAGTGGGTGCTATTATGAATTATCGAGACAAAGGTAAATTGTTTTGTGATGAAATTAATAACTTGCTTAGTGCCAATAATTTCAAGATGGCTTTCGTTACCGGTGGTGGTTATGCTTACGATTCAGTAAAATATCAAAATGGTAATAAAGAAGGAGATTTTGATTTCATGATTGTTTATGATAATCCTGAAGAATTACCTAAGTTAATAGAGTTGTTAAAAGAAACTAAATTTAATTTTGAAGATAAATACTTAAACTTAGATATGAATTTATTATTAGATAATACTATCGATATTATTAGACTAAGTGGGAAGTATTTAGGCATTAAAGGTACAATTAATCTAGTGTCTAGAAAAACAATTAATAGAATTAGTAACTTTGAAAATGATATGATTATTAAAAAGATAGCTCATAATCGTAATACCAGTTTATTTTTTGCTTACGGTTCTGATAATTCTAGGATAATTACTAATTTTATTTCACCTTCATTTGTAACTGAAGATGGAGAAGATCATTATATACATTTAGATTTTTCCACAACTGTTCAAAATAGTAATGTATATTTAGGAATACTTGCAGATGCTATTCTAAAAGGATTTAATGAAAATTATGATGCAATTGATTTTAAAGTATTAAGAAAAAAGTTTATTAAAAATATTCATGATTTCTTTGTAAATAATAATATTGATTCATCATGTTTTATTAACTTGTTCGCAAACAATAATTATTTTCCTGATTATTTGAAAGAACAATTATTAAAAGAATTTGAATCTTTTGGAAAAGTAAACGGAAATGCATCTAAACCTAAAACATTAAAGCCAATTGTTTTTACTACTGAAGTTGATATTAATTATCCTAGTAATTCTTTTAACTTTATCAATAATAAGCCATTTAAAACTAATTTTGATTCATATATTTATGAAATGCAAAATAATGAATATGATAGACAATATTTGTTAGATGCGATTGGTAAATTTTTTGGTTATTTATCTTCTTCAAAATTAGGGGATGAAGAATACAAAGGAAGTATACTTGATAAGATTTTGGTTTATGGAGTGAATGATTTATATTTACCTGATTATGAAAAATATAGTTTAAGTAGTATTATTAAAGCAATTATTAAAGATTTACAAGTAAATAGTGAAAAATTGAATAATGAATTAATAAGAAATTATTTGATTATATCAATTGAATTTTTAGAGAAAGTAACAAGTAAAAAGAGTACTGAAATAATGCATGATACAAAAATAAATAGTAGTATTTTTAATCCTACTTTAGATCCAGAGATGCAGATAGATGTAATCAAAAAATTAAATAGTTTTAATGAAATAGGTACATATCATAATTATTCATCTAAAGTTATGCCTAAATATACTGTTCAGGAAGCTAATTTCCTTGATGGAATTTTTAATAATAGAGATGGTAAAGTATTAGATATAATGTGTGGATATGGAAGACTTGCAAATGCTTTAGTGAACAAGGGATATTCTGATGTTACTGGAATAGATACAGAAAGATATGATTTTTTAGGTATACCTAAAGATTTTAAATATATTAATGATGATTTTTTAAAACATAATTTTTCTGATAATTATGATTATGCTTATAGTTTGTATAACTGTTATGGTAATGTCCAAGAGCTATATAAAAATATATATAAAGCTCGAAATATATTAAATAGAGATGGAATCTTGATTATTGATTTTTTTAATAAAGAATGGCGCGATATGATAGAAGAAGGTTTTTATAAAGAATTGTACAAAGATGATCAGTATAAATTAGTTGTTAAGAGAACATATAATAAAAATACTGGTAATGAAACTACATATTATGAACTTTATTATCTTGATAGCCTTATTAAATCATGGCAATTTACTCAAAAGTTCTTTAATTTAGAGGAAGTTACTGACATAATTGATTCTGGTGATTGGAGTTACTCATTATATAATTCTAGTGGTTTAACTACTAGAACTAATGAACAAAAAAATATTATGATTATGAGGAAAAAAATATGAGCGTTATAGTTATGGAAGGAAGTCACGGTGCAGGTAAAAGTACCGTGATTAAGAATATGGAAGAAAGATATGATTTAGTATCTCTTAAATCAATACCTGATTGGTTTAGAAAATATCTGTCTTTTGCTAGAAGTTTGCCGCCAGATATTCAAAAACAAGTATATTTGATTGGGCATGATGCTAATTATGTAACATTTCAAGAAAATAAAGATTATATTCTAGATAGGTATTATTACACAACGATTATTCGTTTAAATTATGAATTACAAAAAGATTCAGATTATACAGTTAAAGAAATATTAGATATAAATATTAAACCTGATATCGTTTTCTATCTTAAGATTGATAAAGATACTTTAATTAATAGGTTAACTGAAAGAGGAGATTGTTATTTATTCGATAGCGACTTTTTTGATTATGAGAATGAGATATATGGACAATTATGTCAAGAAAGTGATAGAATAATACTAGTAAATAATCAAGACAATGTAGATGTGACAATCAATGAAATAGATAAGCATTTACAAAAACAAAAAGTATTATTAAGGAGAAAATAAGATGAAAAGTGAGTTTAAATATGTTGTTGATAATAGTGAATATGTAACTATCGATAAAAAGAAAATCACTAAATTTGTAAATGATTTAGGTGAAATTAATTATGCACATTGGTCTACTGAGTTAGATTTAGATTTAAATGAAAAAGAATGGATCTTACTAGCTTGTATTATTGAATCAATGAATTTTTGCTTTTGGAAGAAACCTAAATGGAAAATAGAATATAATAATGATTTAGTAAGTGGATCAAATGCAATATTCTATTCTATTATTAAACAAGTTGAAAAAGATAAGAATTTTCTTAATATTGATAATTTAGATAAAATACATGAAAAAGAATTTTATGATATTTTGAAACCAGTAGAGGGGGAATGTCCTTTAATTGATGAAAGGTATAAAAATTTCCGTGAGGTAGTTGATTATTTTAAGAATAATGATGTTTATAAAGAATTATTTTCTATTAAGAAAGATACCGATCTTTTGAAATATATTACTGAAAAGTTTTCTTCTTTTGATGATAAGTCTACTTATAAAGGAAAGACAATTCATTTTAATAAAAGAGCAACTCTTTTAACTAATGATTTGTTCTATCTTTCAAGCACAATCAGAAAAAACATTGGAAATGTTAATAATTTAAGCGGTTGTGCTGATTATGGTATTCCTAGGACTTTTAGAGATTATGGATTATTAATTTATAACAAAGAGCTTGCGGATATAGTTGATAATGAAAAAGAAATACCTCGTGATAGTAATATGGAAATAGAAATACGCGGTAATATGCTTTATATAATAGAATTGATTAAAGAGAAATTGAAAAAGAATGGAGTTATTGTAAATTCTGTAGAATTAGATAGTTTAATTTGGCTATTAGGTAAAAAGATTGAACATGATACCCCAACGCATCATACGGTAACTATTTATTATTAAAACAATAAATAAAATAATAGAATTAAGAAATTAAATATTAAACAAAGAATATATTTTTAAAAAACAAAAAAGAGCCTCAGGCTCTTTTTAAATTATTATTAATAACTATGATATTTCATTATCTTTTATTTTTGTTTTCGTAGAATCATAGATATAATCATTCAATAGTTTTTTTAGTAGTTCTTTTTCTAAAAGCTTATCAAAATCATCAACATACTTATTTATTTCAAGCAATTTATTCATACATTCATAGTATTTGATTATTTTTCCTCTATAGGTTTGATTATCTTCTATTTTATAACTTTCAAGATCTAGTATGATTCTTTTAATTTTGTTTAGACAAATGATTTGATCTTTATATAATAATTTTTTAATGTTATTTAATGTAAATCTTACATATGAATAGAATTTTGGAATAAATGTTGAATCAAAATATTCAATATCCTGTTCTATTCTTTTTTGATTTATAAATTGTTTGATTGAAGTTAATATATTCACTACTAATCCCTCTTTTTCTTTGCATATTATAGATTGTTTCTATAATAAAGTCAATAATGGTAGTATGTTTTAAAGTTATGAATAGTTGCCTTTTAGAGATATTTATGGTACAATATGGCCTACATACGGGGGTATTATAATGTATAATGTAAAGCCTTGGCTTTTAAAGAAACAAACTCAAGAGTTAGAAACTAAGCTTGTAAAAATGTATGAAACAGTAATAGAAGATTCTAGTAAAGTTAGTATTGGTGAATTATATGATGGAATTATTGATTTTGGTATACTAACTAGTAAATATCGTGATATTTATAGTATGATTGTTTATCCGTTTTTATCAATAAAAGAAAAAGAAAAATTTCATTATGATATTGTAAGTAATTCACCTGAATTAAGCTGTTTCTATTCTCTTTTACATAAAATCGATATGGTAGAAGAAGCCGAAGTCATAGGATATAAAAATCTAGATAAATATAATTATAATTTATCTCATTTAACTAGTGATATTTTTATCAGATCGCAAATAGCAGAATATATCAATCCAAAAGATGAAAGAATGTCTCAATTAAAAAAGAAACTGCTAAGTAATTTAATATCAACTTCTTATAATGCATTGGTTTTAAATCAACGAGTTGAATTGGCTGATTATATTGATTTAGCGAATGCATATGAAATGTATAAAGAATCTGAAGGGATTTCTTATGGATATGATGGAACTAATTTTTTTCCTCAGTTTGGTGAAGATATTGAACCATTGTTATCTGAACTAGAAAAGAAGATAAGCTATCATAATTTAGAACATAATAATAAGGTTAAAACAAAAAATGACTAGTATAATCTAGTCTTTTTTTTATATTAATATAGTTGTATTATGTTTATTGCGATTTTTATAAATTAGTAATATAATAATTAACACTTAGGAGGTTTGGTATTAATATGACCGATATTAATATATTAGGAAGTGATTGTGATGGTATTGACATTTATGAATTTGATATATTAAATGCTATTTGGGCTAATGATATTCCTATTGAAGAATTAGAAGACTCTGATCCGAGAATGTATTGTGCAGTGGTTGGTGATGATGGAAATGCCTATGCAATTAGTATTAATGATTTTGAAAACGAAAAGTTAATTAGGGAAAGAGAACATATACCTAGTAGTGAAGAAGTTCCAAGAGTAATTAAACCAATAACCGCAATGCAAAATTATGAACTTTCATATATGGGATCTTATGACTCTAATACTGAAGAATTAAAATGCATATTGAACAAATTATTAAAAGACAGTCCTTTAACAAAAATGATTGATGATGTAAATGATGAAATAATTAAGATTAGAAAAAGTGGTCAAAGCGTAAAAAACATAAGTGATGGATACCATACATTTGAAGACTACATTAATATGAGAAATAGATATTTTATGGCATTATGTGAGACTTATTATGATTTGTCATGGAAGTCTAGAAATCATTTTGATGAGAAGAATGACCCGATGTTCGGTGGTGACTTTATCGCCGGAATAAATACTCCTACTGGAGTTATTGCCCAACATATTAAATTGAAGTATTGGGATGAATTGAATGTTAAGGAAGTAGATAACGCACCTCAATATGATGGATATACCGAAGAAGATGTTGAACATCGAGTTAAAAGTTTAACAAAAATAATGAAACCCGCTGATTCGAAGAAATAAAAATTAATTTAAATGTGCTATAATAATTTGTGAAATGTGGTGACAAAATGAACAAATTTGAATCCAATAGAATATCAAAATCGGAATTTATAAAGTTAAGCGAAGACGATTTAATATTTATTACTAATCCAGGTAGGATGGGTGATGAAGACGGATCGACATTTATTATTAAGCATGGTAAAGAATTAGCCATTTATAGAATTGATGATTGGATGTATCCAAAAACAGGAGAAAAAGTGGACATTTTATTAAATGATGCTATAAAGCAATTTCCAAAATGGTTTGATACTTGGAAACATGGCGAAGAAAAAGACTATAATGGAAAGTATAAATATATATACATGGGATTTGGAAATGGATTAAGTATTGATAAGTCTATTTATAGTGAATTTGAATCATATTTAAATGACTCGGTTGAAGAATATTTGGAAGATATAAGTGACGGAGAGAAAGAAAGCCTTAAATATGCTGCAATATATAATACATGGAAAAAGGCATTTATAAATATGGTGAATGACGAAGGATATATTTTGAAAAAAATAAGTAAAAGGAGATAAATTTGTGGAAACATTATTAGGAAATACAATTGTTGATAAATATCATTATTCTCAATCGTCTGATAGAGATAAAATGACCTATTATCAAGATCATAAGTTTACAAAAGAAGAAAAGGAAAATACTATATTATTAAGAAATAGATTGATAAAATTCGAAGCGAAAGTAAGAGGTAAATGCGTTGTTAAAGATTTATTAATGGATCCTTATCGCCCAGAATGGCAAATAGAGTATTTTGAGGATATAGGTTATATTTCATTTGTTAATGCTGATAGAGATAGAGTAGATGTATATTACTATGGTAAAACAGAAGATGAGGCATTTATTAATGCTACAGTTTCACATGAATTAGTCGTAAGTGAAGAATATGAATTTTTCCATAGAGAAAGACTAAATCTTGATTTTAGTAAAAGATTTTTAAATGGAGAAGTATCTGAAAATGATTATCATGGACCATTCTTCTTTTCTGAATTAGCTCTTCAAGATTTTAAGAAGTATTATGGCGATAATATTCCTGAAATCCTAATTCAAAATTATGAGAATCATGTAAATAATATTTATAATGAAAACTATAAATATGATATAGCTGAAAATAAATTTATAAAACCAGAAAAAGAAAAGCAAAAGACTAGATAATCTAGTCTTTTTTTATGATATAATTGATTCGAGGTATGCTTATGAAAAAATCATCGGATATATTAGAAGTTAGAGAAAGTATTTTTTATAATAAGAATGTTGATAAAGATATTAAAATTGCTAGTGTTGGTGATATTCATATATCTAAAATAGTAGGTGAGAAAGATATTAATAATATATGTGAATCTTTATCTAATGAAAATCCTGATTATGTTTGTTTGCTTGGAGATTTAGTTGATTCACCTAAGGAATTAACTAAAGAGAAAAGTATTGAAAATTTAAAAACATTAGTTAAATCATGTTCGACTATTGCTCCAACAATGATAGTTTTAGGTAGTCATGATTACATTTATAGTGCTTCTAGTGATGTTCCTGATTTATCTGATGAATCTAATATTTGGGGTGAAATAAATAAGTTACCAGATGTATATGTTTTAAATGATGAAATTTATAGTGATGATAAAATAATTATAGGTGGATATATTCAAAAAGAAGAAGCTTATAATAATCGATATGATAAACATACAGAAGATGCAATTGCACTTTATATAGATTTGATGGAACATCCTAATCTTCATTCTGGATTAGAAGAATATTTGCCAAAAGTATTTCTTACTCATTCACCAGCATCAATTAATGATAACAGAATAAAGGATTTGTTAAGTGTGTATGATGTTATTATAACTGGTCACTATCATAATGGCTGTGTTCCATCAATGTTAGAAAATATCTATCCTAAGAATGCTGGAATTATTACTCCAAAATTAAAATGGTTTCCTAAATATGCTAGAGGAGTTATTAGACTAAACACAGGCCCCTATTTAATATATAGTGGTGGTTGGATTAAACTATCTGCTGGATCACCATTATTATTTCACCCACTTGATATGCTTTGTAATAGGCAAATTGACATTACTACATTGACTTCAAATGAAGAATATAAGAATGAGATTGTTAAAACTAAAAAAATAGTTCTTAAAAAATAGGCTAGAGAAATCTAGTCTTTTTTATGTTAATACAGTAGTATCAAAACCATCTGTTTTTGACCAAGTTCTTAATACTTCTGGTAATAAATTAACTTCATCTAATTCATTTTTATTAACCCAGCTCGATAATTAAATTTTACATTATCAATCATTATAGATACATCTTTCATATATACCTCTTAATATTTATTCATTTTCATTATAGTCTTTATTTTTGTCTGATTCAAGTCAGTTTTATGTTATAATAAATGCGAGGTGTAACATGAAAGATAATAGAGAAAAAGTTGTTATTAAGGCAAGTATAATTAGTATAATATCTAACATTATTTTAGCTGGTTTTAAAGCTTTTGTCGGATTGCTTGCTAATTCTATTGCTATTATTTCCGATGCGGTTAATAACTTGAGTGATGCTTTATCTAGCATTATCACGATAGTTGGTACTAAACTAGCAGGAAGACCACCAGATAAAAAACATCCATATGGATATGGAAGAATTGAATATATGACATCTCTTATTGTTTCAGGAATAGTTTTATATGCAGGTATTACTGCTTTTATCGAATCACTAAAGAAGATAATTCATCCCGAAGTAGCCGATTATAGTACAATAACATTAGTTATTTTAATTGCTGGTATTATAGTTAAATTTGTATTAGGAGTATATGTTAAAAAGAAAGGTAAAGAAGTTAATTCTGATTCTTTAGTAGCTAGTGGTTCAGATGCTTTTAATGATGCAATACTTTCTATTTCTGTACTTGCTTCAGCTATTGTTTATATGTTATTTAATATTAGTTTAGAAGCTTATGTAGGTGTACTATTAGCAATATTTATTATTAGAGCTGGATTAGAATTAATAAAAGAATCAGTTGATAATATGCTTGGAGTTAGAATAGAAAGCTCTTTAGCAAAATCTATTAAGAGAGATATTGCTAAAGAAGAAGGAATTCAAGGAGCATATGATTTAATATTACATGATTATGGACCAGATAGATATTCTGGATCAGTACATATTGAAGTTTCTGATACATTGACAGTTTCTGATATTGATAGATTGTCTAGAAAAATTACTAAGATGATTTTAGAAAAATATGGAGTAATGTTACATACAATAGGAGTATATTCAGTTAATACTAAAGATAAAGATGTAATAAATGCTAAGAAAGATATTGCTAAAATAGTATTTGCTCATAAAGGTATTTTACAAATGCATGGATTCTATATTGATTTTAAAGATAAGTTTATTAGTTTTGATATAATAGTTGATTTTAAAATTAAAAATAGAGAAGAAGTATATAAAGAAATATATGATGAGATTCAAAACAAATACAAAGACTATAAAATTAATATTACACTTGATATAGATATGAGTGATTAGGAGGTTTATATGAAAAAACTTGTTGTAAGTATAATAGTATTATCACTTGTGATTACTGGTTGTATTAATAAAAAAGAAGTTAAAGGGGCAAAAAAAGAAGAAGTGAATTCAAATAGTAATTCTGTAGTTATATATTTTTCAGCAACAGGTAATACTGAAAAGATTGCGAAGAGAATAGCTAAACAAGCTAATAGTGATATTATTGAGATTGTTCCTAAAGATAAATATGAAAGTAAAGACTTAGATTATAATAATGATTGTCGAGCTAATAAAGAACAAAATGATCCTAAAGCAAGACCTGAAATTAAAAATAAAATTGATATTAGTAATTATGATGTTATCTATCTAGGATATCCTATTTGGTGGGGTACAAATCCTAAAATTATCTTAACATTACTAGATTCATATGATTTTACTGATAAAGTAATATTTCCATTTTGTACATCAGGTAGTACTGATATAGATGGAAGTATAAGTGACTTAAGAAAGTATAATTCAAAATTAAATATTAAAGATGGAAAAAGATTTGTTTCTAATTCTAGTGAATATGAAATAATTGATTTTGTAGATAGAAGTAATGTAGAAATGAAAACTTTAAATAAGGAGACTAGTAAAATGAAAGTAATAATAGAAGA
>CAZJSD010000032.1:0-14723 GCA_964548815.1 uncultured Muribaculaceae bacterium | reverse complement strand
TAAAATAAAGCTTAGGGAGTTTTTACTTTCTCAAAACTGTCAAATTTAGGATTATTTTTTTTCAATAGGTAAATTAAAGTATCTTTTCTAATTTTTTCTTTATTCTATCTATTTCATAAACATCAGAATCATCTAATTGTGAATTAATATCAAATGGATAAGAGTTATTATCTATTTTATCCTTATTATATAAGTGAAATAGTTTTCTTAATAGAATCATTCTTTCTTGATTTAATCCATCACTATTTTTATTATCATTTATCATTTTTTTATAATTATTCTTTTCTTCATCTATATATCTTTTTGAAATATATGGATTGATACTAATATCTTTATCATTTTTATTTAATATTTCCTTATATTTTAAACCTAATATAGATGGAAGTGTTATTGTATCTTCAATATCAACTCCAAACATATCACATATGTCTCTAGCAGAATAATCACATTTATTATTAAAAATCTCTACAAAGTAATCTATGTTCTTCTTATCACTTGCGATATCATTAAAGAATATAGACATTAAATAACTATAAATATATCTAATAGAATACTTAAATGAACCAAATTCATTATAATTATATAAACCTATTTCTTTATATTCCTCTTTTAAGTTTTTTAAACTCATCTTTTTATATTCATCAAAAATATAATCATCTAATATATCATTAATAAAAGTCGCTTGAATTATATAATTATAATTATAAGGACTATAAGATAAATAATCATCAAAAGACTCTTTATCTATTTCATATTTTTCATTTAAATTATCAATAAAATCTTTCTCATCTACTATTCTATATGCATATGATAAAAAGCTTGTAATTATAGATAAATAATATGTTTCATAATCTTCTTCATTAACTGATCTTATTTTATTATCTTCTCTTATTATTGGATATTTATTATCAATTAAGTATTTAATAAATAATTTTTCTATAAAAGAAGACTCTATTTCTACATTTCTTATATCTACTTCTCCAAGTAAATCATCTTTTTTAAAATATGAATATGAATGCGCTGTTTCATGCGCAAGCACAATTAAAAATAATAAATCTGGAGTATAAGATATTTTTACATCTTGTGAATTTACATCTGTAACTGCTCTTTCATCTTCATATACTATCTTTATTTTATTATCAATAATGTATTCTATATAATTATAATCGTTTGGATTATTATGAAATAAATCCTTATAAAAATCTTTTAATATATTTTTCGCATCATCTATAGTAAAATCATCTACTAGTTCTGGGAAGTCTTTCCTAACTTTTGTCCATTTATAATTAAGAAACCAAAGCATTTTATCACATAACTCATAATCAAATTCAAATAAATTATATTCACTATCTAAAAATTGTATATTCATTTTTGCTATATCAAATTTAGAATTTAAATATTCACATAACTTATTTTTAAATGCATTATCTATTTGTTCCTTTACTTTTGGAATTCTATCTTCTTCATCAATATCTTCTTTAATCTTTTTAACATCTATTTCTTCTACTAACATTGGAAAAAAATATTTAATATTTCTAAAGTTATAATCTACATAATGATTTAATAATTCCCTTTTTCTACTCATGTTTAAAATCACCTTGGTTTAATATATTAACATAATTATAAGTTAAAAAAAAGAGTATTTTTAATAATACCTCTTTCTTCTTCTTTTCTTTCTTTTTCTTCTAATACTTCTAAAGAATAAATGTATAATCATACTACCTACTATTATAAGTAACGCTATTTTAAAAGAAGTCTTTAATTTAAATCTAACAGTAATAGGAGAAAGTACATCTTCTTCATATAAAACAATATCCTTATATTTAATAGTATATTTACCTATTTTATCTCCCTTTTTAATACTTCTATCTAGATTAACTTTACCTTTATAAATATGTTTTAAATCTTTTTGAAAAATACTATTATTTAGATACATAGTAACATCTCTTGATGCCTTTAATTCTATTTCATCATCATACATTGTTTTAATAGTTTTATATTTATACCCTTTTTTAACAATTGTATGAAAAGAATAATTCTCATTATAATAATCAAATAATGTTTTTTGATCTAAGAAGTTTTGATCTTTTAGAGATTCATCTGCGCCCGCTGTTACTAATATATAATCTATATCTTTATATGAAGCATAAGACGCTAAACATAAACCCGCTCCATCTGTATATCCAGTTTTACCTGCGACATAATAGTCCATGCCATGACCTTTTGCCTTCTTAACAGGTCCACTAAAAGTATATATCCCATTAATAGTAGTATATTCTGGAGTAGATATTATATTTTTTAATTTTTCATTATTAAGAGCATATTTTAATACTATTGCCATATCATATACTGTAGAATATTGACCTTCTTCATCTAAACCTGTAGTATTCTTATATACTGTATTCTTTAGTCCTAATTCTTTTATCTTTTCATTCATTAGTTTAACATATTCTTCTTCTGAACCAGATACTTCTATACCTAAAGCATATGCTGCATCCGCACCAGATTTTAAAAGTGTTGCATATAATAAATCATTATATGAAACTGTATCTCCTGGCTGAAAACCTACTACTGCAAGTTCTGGATCAAGACCATCAAACATTCCTGAAGGAATAACGAATTCTTCATCAAGATTCTCTATCTTTTCTACCGCAATTAAACTAGTCATAACCTTTTGCATACTCGCTATCTTAATAACTTCATCTTTACCTTTTTCATATATTATTTCATTATTATTAAGATTAAGCATAACAGCATTTTTACTATTAATATCAATGTTATCTGCTTTAATTACAATAGGTATGAATAAAATAAGAATAAATAATAATCTTAATATCTTCTTCATATATCCTCCATACTACTAATATATTCTAACATATTTTAAAATATAAAAAAAGACTATTTATTATTCATATATATAGCCTTTTTTAGATCCTTTAGATATAAGTATTGGTGTACCTTCTTCAATTAACTCATAATCAGTTTTACTTATTTGTATTCTACTATGTATTAGTTTATTATCTTCATCTATAACTGTCACAAAATACATATATGATCTTCTTTTTCCACTAGTATTTCTTTTTCTTTCCTTATATATAGCTTTACCTATCATCAAGTCCTTAGTAGAAATAGTCTTATAAGTAAAATATCCACTTGCTAACACTATTAGACCTAATAATATTTTAATTATTATATTAGCACCTGTTATAAAAGATATTATAAAAGTAATTATAAATACAAGAGTTATTACTAATAAGAAAGTAAATGTCTTAATATTTGCTTTTTTAATAAAGTTTTCTTCTTCTTCAGTAGCAGGTTTTCTAAAATGAATATTATCGCTTTTTTTATATCCTAAAGAAGAATACTTTTTTGATATTTCAGTTAGATTATTAAATTGTTTTTGTAACTCTTCTATTCCATCTTTATTTAAATTCATATTTATTTTCATACTACCACCATTTTAATTATAACATAAAAACAGTCTTTCGACTGTCTTAATTATTCTCCGTATTTTTCATCAAATTCCATTTGTGCAGATATAGCATCTAATGTTGCTAACTTAGCTTCTTCAGAAGCCCACATAGCTAAATCAACACATGCAGCAGCATAATCAATTGTATCATTAATATATGATTCTAATAAATCTTTACTAACTGCTTCTTTCTTTTCAGTTATTTTAGCTTTTGCAGCATCAATACTTCCCTTTGCTTTAGCTAATTCTTCAGCAGCTTTTCCTTTTATTTCTTCACCTTTAGCAAGTGCTCCTGCTTTAAATGCTTCAAATTTTGATTTTGCTTCAGCTTTAGCTGCTTCAACTTGTTCTTTAGTCTCAGCTTTTTTTGCTTCTGCTACTTCAGCACTTTCAGTCATTTTTTCTTGCATTTCATCAATTTTCTTGTTTAATTCTTCTATTCTTTCTTTCATATATATTCCTCCTTACATTAAACAATCAACAAATAATTGTATAACCTCATTATAACACTTTTAAAAAATGTAGCAACCTATTTATTATTCTTTATCATCTTCTGAATAATAGCTATCATCATCTACTTCATCTTCTTCAAAATCCCATAGATCATATTCACCTTTTTGAATAGCTTCTTTTTGTAAATCAGTTAATTCACTATCATCTTTATCACTTTGTTCATTCATAAAAGAAAATAAACCAAATGATTGATTATCTTTAACCTTATCATCTTCATTAAACATATTATCACTCCCTTCTTAAATTACATACTTAACATTTGCTGATACAATTCTGGACTTATTGAAGTCATTAATATCATTATAACACTTGCAATTTCAACTACCGCATGACCTACCATAATTGGTACTGGATTCTTCTTTTTAAAATAATAATAACAAAAAATTATTGTTAGTGGTAAAAAACATAAAAATCTATAAACAATAAATCTAAAATCAAAAAGTACAGGTATAAAAGAGTGTTGTAATGCATAAAAGAATGCTGGAACAAGTACTTTTAAATATTTATTATTAATACTATTAACACCCGCACCCAAATACAAACCATCTTCCGCAAAAGGAACAGTTAAAGGTAATAATATAAAATTAATAATCGCTAAAATAACTGGTATAGGTTCTATCATCATAGGTGGTGCATATGGAATCCTTTTATAACATATTAATCCTGCAATATTCATACCAATAGAAGTAGATACTAATACTATTAAAGTCATAATAATGATTTCCTTTATTTTAGTATTACCTTTTTTATAATTAATTATTTCTTTATAACTAGTTTTTATCTTCTTAGATACAAATATTAATAATAATATAGTTATAATATTAACTATTGTCGCAACTATACTCCACCAATTACTTATTTCATTTATTTCTTTTTTTACTATAATTGACCCAATTACAAAAATAAGTATAAATAATATTATTCTTATAGGTAATAAATATTTTAATTTATTCATAAAATCACTTCCAAATATATTATATCATATCTATATCAATAAAAAAGACCCCTAATAGGTTCTTTTGATTTTCATTTGGTGTCCTAGTTGAATACGTATGGAAATCAATACAAGGTTAATTTCTAAAATGATTATATTTTTTCTAAATTTTCTAATTTTTCTTTTTCATCAATATATTTGTAGTTTAAATTATTATTTGATGTTATTATTGTTTCACCTAAATTTTTCTCTAAATCATCTCTTGCAGATTTAGCTGCGTGTCCACCTAACTTAGCTATTTTTTTGTTTGCTTCAAGTCCTTGTGGCTTATGTTTTTTTGCAAGTTCTTTTGTTGCTTCTTCACCTAAATCTGTTAAAAGTTCTTCAATGCGAGACATATTATCCCTTAGATTTTCTTTTTTTAGTCCTTTAAATTCTTTATACTCTTTTGCTTTCATACCAGACCATTCTTTATATATTTCATTTGTTAAAATTGCATATTCTTTTTGCTCAGTTATTCCACCATCTTTCCACACATCTGTTAATTCTTTTCTATTTTGAATACCTTTTATTCTTTCAGCTATCCATTCTTCATCATATCCTTTTGCTCTATATAAATCAATAGATCTTTGAGTAGCAATCGAAGGATCGAATAATTCATCTATTCTTTCACTACCAAGTTTTGCTAACCATTCTTTGATTGGTTCTGCATTCTTTGAAGGAATTGACTCTATTATTCTAAACATACCTTTTATATCAACAACATCAGTATTGTAATATTTGCCATCTGATGATTTTAATTTCAGTTGGTGACAATTTGTCACCGACTCATTTCCTTCTTCTTTTAAACGTTGTTTTAACTTATTCCAATATTTTCTACCATCTTTGCTTTCTGAAACAACTCCAACTATATCAACAACACTAATATAATATTTTTCTTGTTCTTTATCCCAAACAGTTCTAATTGTTTCATTATTAAAAATTTTATTGATTAAATGCATTTTATCTTGATTCATCTTTCTCCTCCTTTATTTTAGTTATTGATAATGTATAACCAAATGGTTCAAGTATTTTAATTAATGTATTTATTTGTGGATGTTTTTTTCTAGTTTCAATAACCGCTATTATTTCTCTAATCGTATTTGATGCTTCACCCATTTCTTTTTGTGTTAAGCCTAATTCATTCCTTAACTTTACAAAATCACATATCAGATTATATTCTAAATCTACTATTCTTTTTTCTTCATTTATTCTATTCACATTTATCACCTTGTAATCAATATACTACACGAAAATTAAGTAGTCAATAGATTACATACAAAAATATAAAAAAACGAACTAAAAAGTTCGAATAAAAATCAATCTGGTGCGATAGTTAAGATAGTCCGAAACCATCACAACAAATAAATAAACAATTTAATTCTATAATCATTATACCATGACTTTTACTAATTTTATAAATAATTTTTATAATAATGAAAAAGACCTAAGGCTTCTAAAGTTTCCTAGGCACTTTTCAATATTATTATATGCTATTAATTAATATTTATACAATGTAATAGTCCTTATCAAATCCCATTACTTTTAATACTTCATCAATAGTAATTGAAGTTAAATTGTCTTTTAATGTATCTAATTCTTTTGTAATTAAACTTTTCATTTCAATTGCTTGATCATTTTCCAATAATAATTCTAATGATTTAATTATTATATACATATTTGTGTGCAATGCTTTATCAGGCGACTTTTTAGTTTTATCTAATCTAATATAGAATGTACTTCTATAAGTATATAATCTATCATCATGAGCTGCTATATTACGAACTGAAGTAAGATTACCAAGTATATTTTTTAGTATTCTATCATTTATATGAAATTGTTTACTTATTTCTTGTCTATCTTGTTGTTTCATTAAACCATAAAACTTACTAATAGTTCCAAGTGATAATATTTTAGTAACAACCCAAGGTGGAACAAATCCATATTTACTCATATAATGAGTTATTGCATCATGTTTACCATTTCCTTTATCAATTTCATTTTTGATTTCCTCTATTAGTTTTTCTATATGTTCTAAGTTAGAATTATCATATTTTAAATCAAAATTATTAATATCTAAATAGCTTTCTAATCCATACTTTTCAGCGAATAAATTGGCTATTTTAGTTTTTATTACTGCTTCTATTTCAAGAATATATTTAAGCATTATTATTTTTAAATTCTTATCAAACTTATACATTGCAAACATTTCTTCAAAAGAAGCGTTATCTTTATAATTTTCTCCTATTTTAAATATCCATTTATAGGAGTTTACTATTGAATAATAAGAATACTTTTCAATTAAATATCTAACATTATTTTCATCTTTTATTGATACACCTTTTGAATTTAATATTTCTATTAATTCATTTGTTGATTTAAATTCTTTGACCATTTTTACCTCCTTATAAATGAAAAAGACCTAGGGCTTCAAAAGTTTCCTAGGCACATCTCGATAAATAATATACACTATTTATTGATAAAATGCAATACTTTTGAATAAATTTTTTAATCCTCTACAATTTTGAAATATTTCTCATAATTATTGTAACTTGTTAAATAATCTAAAAATTTTGGTAAATCTCCTTTGTCTCCATTATATCCAATTTCTTTTTCTAAGATTTCAGCAAACATATAGTGTTTATTTTTTTGTAATTCAGAATTAATTTTATTATTAGTTTCGTTACTCGTTTTATCTTCATCAAATAATAAAACTACATCTAATCCTAAATCCTTAAATATTTCAATAAATGGAAAATAATGAGGTTTACCATAGCAAGGAAATATGCTATATTGCTCAAATTGTTTTCCAGCTTTATTTAATACTTTTTTCAAAAACAATTGATCATTAATGCCCTCAACTACGTATACTTTAGTTGAAAAAAGTGCATTCATAAATTCTTTTTTATGAATCTCTAATATATTAGTTTTTAGTTTTACTTCATTATAATATGTTTTTGAATTTGAATATAGATTTTCTATATTAATTGTACTAGGTAAAGAGTTTGCTGCCTTTTTGAAATCTATTGTTTTAGGTCCGTTGTATTCGGGATCATTAAAAATATATAAATTATCAAAATCAATGTTTAACATATTTAATAATTCAGGTGAATGAGTTGCTATATACACATCTTTAGTTTCACTTAATTTATTTATTAAATTTGCTGTTATATTTAGCATAGACGGGTGAGAATGATTTTCTGGTTCATCTAAAAGTATATATTGTTTATTACTTTTTTCTATAAGTCTTAGTAAAAAGTGCAGTTTCTGTCCACTTCCCATACTAGCTTTTAAATCATCAGAATTTATTTTTACAAGTTTTTTGTATTCTCTAGTTTTTTGTGGGGCAATAACATCTTTTGTTCTTTTATGAGAATTTAAATTTAATGTTTCATCCATTAATTCGTTGTACATATCTGAATTATCTTTAATAAGAGTATCTAGTTTGTTTTCAAATTGTTTCTGTATACTTGTTAGTTCATCGTCAACTAGCAACTCAGTTATGATATAATCCATTAAAAAGGAATTATTAACAGTATCTTTCATTTCATCAGCAAAAACTAATTCTGATCCTAACATAATAACATCTTTTCTATCATTATCTTCATCAAATAATGATTTTTTAATTCTTTCTAGTTCGTAAGTTTTTCCATACCCGTTTGGTCCAATAAATATTTTTAACATAATTCACTCCTAACTACTAAAAAAGAGCACAGTAATCCTTATTTGTATTAATAAGTCTTTACTAGCCCTTATTTTTTTACTTTCTATTTTTATTAAACATTATTTTTGTTAATCTTTTTATTCCTTTAAATTCTTCTTTTGGTTGTTCTTTTTTTGCTACATTTTCAACAGTCCAATATGAATGTTCTTCGCCATTTTCATCGATATAAGTTTTTAAAACATCTTCCCATCTTTCACCGTTAGTATAATCTCTATGAATTATTTCATCAATTTGTTCTGTAGATAATTCAAGACCTAATTTTTTATTAAATTCATTTATAAATCTTTTTGCTCTCTCATATCCTCTTTCAGGAATAGTATTTCTTGAATATAATAATTTAAGTGCAACTAATTGTAAAATTCTATGTCTTAATTCAATATCACAATTATGATCATAAACACTTTCTTTTAGTTCAGTAAAATCTAATTCATCAGTGTATTTTTCTTTAAATATCGATAATAGTTCATCTAAGTTTAAATTTTCTTCGTTGTCTAAATATTCTTCTAACTCATAGTCATTTGATACTTCACCAGTCATATGATCAGCATGAAGTAAAAAATATGGTGCTTTACCAAGCAATGAATCAGATTCTTCTTCATTTTTTCTGTTTATACTCATAAATATTTGAGCTTTCCAACCAATTTCTTTACCATTTTCATAAATTGGATGTTGTCCCCAGCCTTTTGCTCTATATCCGCATTCCATTAAACATAATTGATTATGTGGTAACCTAAATAGTAATTGTCTAATATCCATTACATCAGAAATTCTTCTAATATCTTGGAAGTTCATATGCCTAGTTCCTTCAAAATATTCTAATTCTCTTTCGGGATATTTAATTTCATACCAATTAACAATACTATCAATTAATTCTTGTAATTCTTCTGTTTTTATAAAACAATGATAACCATCTTTTATTGAAGTTTTTAGCCAAGTCAAAAAATCTTTATTCTTTTCTATTTCATAATCTTTTGTGTCTTGTCCATAAAATCTTTCCGCTTGTGAAATAGTCATTACAAAACCTCCTTGTTTCTAGTTATTTATTATAACCTACATTCGTTTGTTTTTAAATGTTTTTTAATAAAAAAAAACTATTTCTAGTTAGTTCGTTTATTACTACTCGAAAAGTTCGAGTTTCCAATAAATTTGGTGGAGCTGAGGGGAGTTGAACCCCTGTCCAAAAATACGTAATAAGTAACATCTACAAGTTTAGTTAATTAAGAAGATGTCCTAAGTACAAAAGTAATTAACAACCTAAATACTTAGTAAGTCTATAATATTCATTACTACCTATAGACATTAGTAATAATATATTCTACTAAAATCGAACCTTCTATAAATTACGTAGAAAATAATAAATAGAAAGTGTATTTACCTTTATAATTAGGCTAAAGCAGCACTAGTACTTCTGAATAGTGTTGCAAATACGTTTTTAATTTTGTTAGCATTTATTGCTTTTTGACTCTAACGTGTGTCACCCGACTTGCAGTTAAATACCCTATATTCCTGTCGAAGCCAAATACAGACCCATGCATAAAATTATATCAAAATAAAGAAAAAAAGTCAAATTTTCATAACCATATTTTCACATAATTATTTTCTTTTTATTACATAATCATTTGGTAGAATTAAATCAAGAAAGGAAAATATATATGAAAAATGATATTTTTAGAAGAATAGAAGAAAAATATTTTATAAGTAAAGATCAATTTAATACATTATTAACTGAAATTAAAGATTATATTAAAAAAGATGATTATTATAAAAGTAATATATTAAATATATATTTTGATAATAATAATGATGAAATTTTAATTAGATCAGGAGATAAACCTATATATAAAGATAAAGTAAGACTTAGGAGTTATAATACACCAACTTTAAATGATTATGTATTCTTAGAGATTAAATCTAAATATAAAGGAATAACTGGAAAAAGAAGAATAAAAATGAAATTAAGTGACTTTTATGATTATATAAATAATAATAAGATTAATAATACACAAATAATGGAAGAAATAGACTATTTGTTTAAATATTATGACTTAAAACCAAGTTATTTTGTTGGATATGATAGATTAAGTTTTAAAGGAATAGATAATCCTGGACTTAGAATAACATTTGATAATAATTTAAGAAGTAGAAAAGATAATTTAAAACTTGAAGAAGGAGATTATGGTAATTTATTTTTTGATGATAATAGATTAATAATGGAAATAAAGACATTAGATTCTATGCCTCTTTGGTTAACCAATGCATTATCAAAATTAAAAATATATCCCATATCTTTTTCTAAAGTAGGAGAAATTTATAAAAAGGAGATGGTTAAATGTTAGGATCAATTCTAGGAAATGAATTAACACTTCAAACATTATTAATATGTTCAGGAGTATCTATTATTCTTGGATTAGTTGTAGCTTTTACTCACAAATTAACTAGTAAATATAATAAAAACTTTTTAATATCATTAACTATAATACCATTAATGGTTGAGGCAATTATGATTATGGTTAATGGTAGTCTAGGAACAGGAATAGCGGTTGCAGGAGCATTCTCTCTAATTAGATTTAGATCTATGCCTGGAACAGCTAGAGAAATACTAAGTATATTGATATCTATGACAATTGGTTTAGTGTTAGGTATGGGTTATATCGGTTTTGCCATAATAATAACGATATTATCTTGTTTATTTATTGTAATATTTAATAATATTAGTATATTTGAAAATAATAAAGAAAAGATACTAAAAATAACAATTCCAGAAGATTTAGATTACACAGAAGTGTTTGACAAAGAATTTGATAAATACTTAGATAAATATGAAATAACACAAGTTAAAACTACAAATATGGGTAGTTTATATGAGTTAACTTACTTAGTAAATGTCAAAAAAAATATTAATGAAAAAGAATTTATAGATAAAATTAGAATTAAAAATGGTAATTTAAAAATAGTATTATCTAAACCATTAGAAGAAAATAATTTATAGGAGGAATTATGAAAAAAAGAATTATAGTAATTATTATATTAATAGTATTATTTTTAGGATTAGGTGCATTTATCTATTATGATAAATATATTCATAAAAATAATAATACGACTAAAAGTAGTACTAAAAATAATGTAGTTGAAAATACAAAAACTACTAATATAACTAAAGGAGGTAATTATAAATATAGTGGTAATACAGATCCATTAACTATAGATACAAATGATGATGTTGTTATAACTCTTTCTAATGTATCAATCAAAAATGATAATGGTCCATCAATTAATATAAAAAATGCAAAAAAAGTAACAATTAATATTGAAGGAGATAATACTCTAACTGGAACAGTAAATGAAGATGAAGACGCTTGTATTTATTCTAAAGATGATCTAGAACTTAGTGGTACTGGGACTTTAACAGTTAATTCAAACATAGATGGTATATCCTCAAGTGATGATTTAACAATTAAATCTGGCACTTATATTATTAATACTGATGATGATGGTATTAAAGGTAAAGATTCTGTTACTATTGAAGGAGGTAAGTTTAATATAAATACTAAAGGTGATGGAATTAAATCTACCAATGATGAAGATATAAAGAAAGGTAAAATAGTAATTAATAGTGGAGAATTTAATATAAATGTTAGTAAAGATGGTTTTGATTCATCTAATATAATTACAATAAATAAGGGTACAATAAATATTAAAGCAGAAGATGATGGTATTCATGCAGATGGATACCTAGAAATAAATAATGGTAATATTAATATAGAAGGAGTTGAAGGTTTAGAAGCTACATATGTAAAGATTAATGATGGAACTATAACAATTAGCGCATCTGATGATGGTATTAATGCAGGTAATAAATCAAGTAATTATGAAGTATTAATTGAAATTAATGGTGGTAACATTACTATTAAAATGGGACAAGGAGATACTGATGGTATAGATTCAAATGGTAATCTTTATATAAATGGAGGAACTATAGATATAACAGGTAATTCACCTTTTGATTATGATGGAGAAGCTAAATATACTGGTGGAAAATTAATAGTTAATGGTGAAGAAACTAATCAAATAACTAACCAATTTATGGGTAACCCTGGAGGTGATATGAAACCTGGTAGACGATAAAAGATAGGTATTAACCTATCTTTTTAAGTAATTCTAGCATAAATTTAGCAACCATTTTAGAACTTAATAATAAAAAGTCATCATAAGTAAGTTCATTAGTACCATTAACTGAATCTGATATAGATCTTATTACTAAAAATGGTATATGAGATAAATAACATACTTGCGCAATTGATGCCCCTTCCATCTCACAACATAATGCATCAAATTTAGTAGCAATCTTATTACTCATTTTTGGATCATTAACAAATATATCTCCTGATGCTATTACTCCAACATGTACTTTTGAATCAGTTTTAATATTTTTAGCAAGTTTAACTAGATAGTCATCTGATTCTATATATTTACCTGTATTAGGAATATGACCTTTTTCATAATTAAATGGAGTTAAATCAAAGTCATGTTGAACTAATCTTTCTCCAATAACTACATCGCATACTGATACACCTGGATTAATTGCACCAGCTACCCCTATATTAAATATATAATCTACTTTCATATTATCTATTAATATTTGAGTAGTTCTAGCTGAATTAACCTTTCCTATACCTGATTCAACTAATATTATTTCTTTATTATCTAGTTCACATTCATAAAAAGTTAAATCAAATATTTCATATTGTTTTTTTAGAGTTAGTACTTTTAATAATGCTTCTAACTCTTCTTTCATTGCAAATATAATACCTATTTTCATACTACAATTCCTTCCTACATGATACTAATAAAGTTATTATTAATATTATAACATAGGAAAAGAAAAAGAATTAAAGATTTTATTCTTTAACATCTATATATAAGTTAATATCTTCTTCCGTTGGTAAATTCTTCATATAATCTACTGATAAATTGTCTAATATTTTATATTCACTAACTCCAATTGGTTTATTAATATATTTTAATGTATAATCTACTACTTTACTTTTTTTACTTTTACATAGGACAATACCAATAGAAGGATTATCATTTTTATCTTTTACTTGTTCATCAAGTGCTTGTAAATAAAAAGCTATTTTACTTCCATATTCTGGAACAAATTCATCAATTTTTAATTCAACCGCAATATAACACTTCAATTTAGTATGATAAAAGAGTAAATCAATATAAAAATCATTGTTATCTACCATTAATTTGTATTGATTACCATTAATGAAAAACCATTACCAAATTCTAATAAAACATTTTTAAGTCTTTCTAACATTTTATATTCCAACTCTTTTTCTTTATAATCTTTAGACAATTCTATTAAATCAAATACATAAGGATCTTTCATCATATTAGATGCTAAATCACTATTATTTTTTAAAGTTATATTAAAATTATTATGTTTAATACTTTTGATTTGTCTTTCATATAAATGTGTTTCTATTTGATATATAAGTATACTCTTAGACCACCCTTCTTCTATACATTTTTCTATATACCATTTCCTAATATTATTATCTTTTACTTTTTCAATTAAAATTATATTATGTGTCCACGGTAATTGTGCAACTAGTTGCACAAATTCTAAATCATCATGATATTCATTATAAAATGTTTTCATATATCTTAAATTTCTAATAGAGAAACCATTTTGATTTGGATATGTATTTTTTAATTCAAATGACAATTTATCTAAAAATTTATTCCCCCAAGCTGAATTATCATAAAGTACTTTACCAATCCTATAATACAAATTAACTAAACTAATATTTGCGTTTATCATAATATCTAATTGTGTTTTATTAATATCTTGTTTTATATCATTAATTACATCAGTATATGTTTTATCTATCATTTTAGTCATAAAAAACCTCCAATAATAATATTAGCCGTCAATATATAAAATTCCCCTATATAATAAAAAAAATGAAGAAAAATCTGAAGTTGTAAGATAAAAGTGTACACAAAAAAAGTGTATGCTTTTCTTTTTGATA
>CAZJSD010000031.1:0-15563 GCA_964548815.1 uncultured Muribaculaceae bacterium | reverse complement strand
TATTCACGTGTCTTTTTCAATGAAGTTTGTTGCACTTCAAATTTAAATTAACATGGGTTTCAGAATTTGACTTTTTAGGTAAAATATGCTATAATTTTTCCTGTATGACGGGTGCAGTATCCTAGTTGATACATCTATTATGAAGACGAGCCTAAAAATTCGTTAAAGAGCATACCTGTGAAACTTTTGGTGCTTGCTTGTTTCGCCCAGATTCGGGTGGGTGCTGAAAGGATAGTTATTTGGGAAGCTTATAATGGCATATAAGTGTAACCCATTTAGCGTAGAGACTTAATCTTGTGCTTAACCGAAAAAAGTACGAATTAAGATTAAACCTATATCGAGGGGAAACCTTTGTATAGAGTAGCTTGCCTTGAGTGAGTATTATGGGATTATGGTAGTGTGTTTATAGTTCATGGCCAGAACTTGAAGATACGGTATTTACCATATGAAATTATATTTGCAAAAAAGACTAATAATAGATTAATATCAGGGAGGAAATCTTCTAGGCTGTATACTGATATAAGATTGCAGTGCGTACTAAGTGGTAATCAAGTCGTATACTTAGGTGACGGTATATACATTCATTAAAAGGGAACTGCCTTGAGGTAACGAAAGGTTGAATTGTGGGAAATCCTACTTGACCTATGACGCAAAGTTAATTATGTTGGTACCAATCATATTTTTTTAAGAAGTTAAACTAGTTTTATAACTAGTTTTTTTGTGTTATAATTATTATAGGTGATAATATGAAGAAGACAAAATGGTTATTAACAGTTTTAATAATATCATTTATATTATCTATAGTTATGTCTATAACTAGTGAAGGTTTAATTCCTAATGTAAATGTATTTGTTGGAATATTAATAATATTATTATTTATTTTTATATCAGTAATATTTGATATGATAGGAGTTGCGATTACTGCGCAAGAAGAAACTCCTTTTCATTCAATGGCATCAAAAAAAATAAAAGGTAGTACTCATTCAGTAAAACTATTAAAAAATTCTGATAAAATCGCATCTATTTGTAATGACGTTGTTGGTGATGTATGCGGGGTAGTATCAGGTTCAGCAGGAGTAATAGTCGCAAGTACAATAAGTGATTATTTAGATATTAGTAAATCTTTAGTTGTCTTAATAACAACTGCGATAATCGCATCTCTTACAATAACAGGAAAAGCATATGGAAAGACAATTGCGATTAATAATTCTAAGATGATTACTGAAAAAGTAGGGAAAGTACTACATAAATTTCAAAAATAAGAGGTAAATTATGTCGTTAATTTATATTATAGGTCAGATAAGTGGATTGCTTGCGTGGTTACTATTATTAATCAGTTATCATGCGAAAAGAGAAAGAAAAGTAATTTTATACCAAATTATTTCTTCAATATTATATATAATTAATTATCTATGTTTAGGTGCCATGACTGGTCTTTGGATAAGTGTATTTGAATTAATTAAATCTATTGGTTATTATAAAACAGATAAGGATGAATATATATTCTTTTTTACCATTCCTATATATTTTGTAATACTATATTATACTGGATTTAATTTAGTTTCTATAATCGCAGTTGTTGGTAGTTTAATAGATGGATATTCAATGCTTAAAGATAAAAGAACTATGGTTATTGGAGGTATAATATCATATTTATTATGGATTATATATGATGCATGGTTCTTTGACTTTGCCGGAGTTATTTCTGATGGATTTGTTATGATATCAAATGTCACTATTCTAATAGAAGGATATAATAAGTATCTTCATAGATCTAATGTATATACAGTAAGAACTCAATATATATCAAAAAAGACTGTTGAAATCATTGATAAATTAGATAGACAAAATCTAGATAGAGTTTATAGATGGGATAAAGCTAAAATAGAGGATTTAACAAAGAATAAGAAGTATTCATATATATTAATTAAAGATAAAAACAAAATTATCGGTTATATTAATTTTTTAAATTTAGAAGAAGAAATATATAATAAAATAATGAATTTAGAAGAATTTTTTGATGATTTTAAAAAAGAGGATATATTAGATTATAAAAAGAATAAAAAAGCATATGTTAATTTAAATGCAGTAGTGTTATATGATATATATAATAATAAAAATACATTAAGTAAAATAGAAAACTCAATCAAAAGATATGTAAAATATATGAGAAAGAATAGATATTATATAAATGAAATATGTGCATACGCAGTAAATAATTTAGAAGTAACAGTATTAGAGAATTTAGGATTCGAAAAAGTAAGAAATATTACTAATGAATGTTTTTTATATAAAAAAGAAATAAAATAGTACCAAGAAAATTGGTACTATTTTAATATTTTATCTATAATTCCATATTCTAATGCTTCACTAGAATCCATAAAATAATCTCTTTCAGTATCTTCTTCGATTTGTTTAATATTTTTGTTTGTATTTTTTGCTAATATTTCATTTATTTTTTTCTTCATTTTTAGTATTCTTTTTGCAGCAATTTTTATTTCTGTGGCTTGACCTTGCACACCTCCAATAGGTTGATGAATCATCACTTCAGCATTAGGAAGAATATATCTTTTTTCTTTTTCTCCACTTGAAAGAATAAATGCAGCCATAGATGCAGCTAATCCTATACATATAGTTGACACTTTACTTTTAATATAATTCATTGTGTCATATATAGCCATTCCACTAGTAATTTCTCCACCAGGAGAGTTAATATATATTGATATATCATCATGAGAAATAGAGTCTAAATATAGTAACTCAGATATAATAATATTGGCTGTATTACTAGTAATTTCGCCACTTAAGAGAATAATTCTATCTTCTAATAATTTGGAATAAAGATCATAAACTCTATCACCGCTACTAGTTTTTTCTAGGACATTTGGAATAAACATTTTATCACCTATTATTATATTAGTAAAATGCTTGATAATTATTCATAATTATTAATGACAAAAAAAGATATTTTGTGTTAAAATATAAGTAGAATAAAGAAGGTGGAAATATGTTAACTGTATCCATAAAGTATAAAGATAAAAAATATACTTATCCAAAAGGGGTATCTTTATTAGAAATATCTAAAGATTTCCAAAATGAATTTAAAGATAAAATAATTGTTTCTATTGTGGATGGAATAATATCAGAATTATCAACTAAAATATTTAATAATTCAACTGTTGATTTTTATGATAAGAATTCTGAACTAGGTAATAAAGTATATCAATCTGGCTTATTATTTATTTTAATCAAGGCTTTTAAAGATTTATATAATGCGAGAGTAAAAATAAATCATTCTATTGATAAAGGAATTTATATTAGAGCAACTAGATTAATTAATGAAAGTGTTCTTGAAAAAGTAAAAGAAAAAATGGATGATATTATAAAGCAAGATTTAATTATTGATAAACTATTAATAAATAGAAAAGAAGCAATTAGATTTTATCTTAAAGAAAAAGAATACGATAAAGTTGAATTATTAAAATATAATACTAACACTAATATTAATCTTTATAAATTAGATAATATTTACGATTATTTCTTTAATCATTTACCTGTTTCTACTGGGTATATGAAGGAATTTAGATTATATCCTGTGGATAAAGAAAGTTTTGTTCTTTCATTTCCAAATTTATATTCAAAAAAAATAGATTATAAACATCACGAAAAATTATTTGACTCGTATGAAGATTATTATAGATTTTCAAATAAAATTGGAATTGGATCAATATGTGATCTAAATAGAAAAGTAACTGAAGGAAATATTAATGACTATGTCTTTCTTGCCGAAACATATCAAAATAATAAACTTTTAAAAATAGCAGAAAATATTTGTAATAATAAGAATATAAAGATAGTTTTAATATCTGGACCTTCTTCTAGTGGGAAGACAACAACATCAAAAAAATTACAATTATATTTAAAAGGCTTTGGAATTAATCCTAAAACTCTTTCGATAGATGATTATTTTGTAGATAGGGATAAAACTCCAAAGAAGGATGATGGAACATTTGATTTTGAATCAATTAAAGCTTTAAAATTAGATTTGTTCAATAGGGATTTATCAAAATTATTAAATGGAGAAAAGGTGAGAATACCTACTTATAACTTTATTTTAGGTAAAGGAGAATATATAGATGAAGCGACTAGCTTAGAGGAAAATGAAATATTAATAATAGAAGGGTTACATGCACTAAATAATGAACTTACTTCTTCTATCGATAAAAAGAATAAATATAAGATATATTTATCTCCATTGACAGGTTTAAATTTAGATGATCATAATAGAGTAAGAACTACAGAAATAAGATTATTAAGAAGGATAGTAAGAGATAATAGAACTAGAGGTTATAGAGCAAAGGATGTTTTAAATCATTGGTTAACTGTAAGAGAAGGAGAAGAAAAAAATGTATTTCCTTTTCAAGATGAAGCAGATGTAATATTTAATACAACTTTGTTATATGAAATAGGTGTTTTAAAAACTTATGCAGAACCTTTATTATTTGCGGTTGATGAAAAAGATCCACATTATAAAGATGCAGTAAGATTATTAAATTTATTAAAGAATGTATTAGCAATACCAAGTGATTATATTCCAAAAGATTCTATTTTAAGAGAATTTATTGGTGATGGATATTTTGTTTAGGAGGAATAATATGGTTAAAATTGCGATTAATGGTTTTGGAAGAATAGGAAGGTTAGCATTTAGAAAAATATTTGAAGAAAGTAATATGGAAGTCGTTGCGATAAATGATTTGACTGATTCAAAGATGCTTTCACATTTATTAAAGTATGATTCAGCTCAAAAGAAATTTGATGCAGATATATCTTTTGACGAAGAAAATATTATTGTAAATGGTAAAAAGACTAGAATATTTAAAGAAAGTGAACCAGAGAATTTACCATGGAAAGAATTAGATATAGATATAGTATTAGAATGTACAGGTGTTTTTAGAACAAAAGAAAAAGCAATGAAACATATAAATGCAGGTGCTAAGAAAGTTCTTATATCAGCTCCTTCTGATGGAGATGTTAAAACTATTGTATATAATGTTAATCATGATGTTATCTCTACGGATGATAATATTTTTTCAGCAGCAAGTTGTACAACAAATGCACTTGCTCCAGTAGCAAAAATATTAAATGATAATTATAAAATAAAAGTAGGTTATATGAATACAGTTCATGCTTATACAAATGACCAAAATCTATTAGATTTACCACATAAAAAAGGAGATTTAAGAAGAGCAAGAGCTGCTGCAAATAATATTGTACCAAGTGAAACAGGTGCTGCTAAAGCTATTGGTAAAGTAATCCCAGAATTAGAAGGAAAACTAGGTGGTTCTTCAACAAGAGTTCCTGTTGTAACTGGTTCAATAGTAGAATTAACATGTGAACTTGAAAAAGAAGTTACTAAAGAAGATATAAATAATTTATTTAAAAATAATGCAAATGAGACAATAGGCTATACAGAAGAAGAAATAGTTTCAAGTGATGTAATAGGAATGGAATATGGTTCATTATTTGATGCTACTTTAACTAAAGTAATAAAAACAGAAAATAGTACTCTTGTAAAAGTATCAAGTTGGTATGATAATGAAATGGGTTATACTTGCCAAATGATTAAGACTTGTAAATATTTAGGAGAAAATCTATGAAAAGAGAAAGAGAAAAACATATAACTAGATTACATATTATTTTATTCTTCTTTGTATTAATAGTAGGTGTAGTTTCTTTCTTAGTTATTAAATCTAAATTAAGTAATAGAACTGAAATTTATAAAGAATATGAGAAAGAAATAGTAGATGCAAGTAAGAACTATTATCAAATAAATGACATAGAGATTGAAGAAGGTTATGAGAAGAAAGTAAATATTAAAAAACTATATGAAGGTGGTCTTTTATATAATGAAGATATATTAAAAAAATGTGATGGATTTGCAATCATTTATAATGAAGGTAGTTTTTCATCAGATGAAGAAGATATAACATATACAGCATATATAAAGTGTGGAAATAAATATAAAACAAGTGGTTATGATCAATATTAAGGAGGTTTTAAAATGGAGGTTACAAAGTTTTGGACCAAAACTAAAATAATTATTTTAATATCTATAGTGGTAGTTATAGGATTAATTGTAGGAATTGTAATGCTTCTTAGATCTAGAGCTAGAAATGAATATATTAAACTTGAAAAACAAATCAATAGAAATGCGTTTAATTATTTCTTACTTGAAAATCTAACAATAGATACAAACGAATACAAAAAAATAGGCATTGAAAAAATAGCTAAATATAACTTAATACCGAAAAAAGTAAATAAGAATTGTGAAGGGTATGTAATTGCGGAAAATAATATATCAGATGAAGATGAGAATTTTCCACAGAATTATGATTATAATACTTATTTAAAATGTAAATCTGTCTATACTACACCTGGGTATGGAACAAAAATTACTAGTAAAAAAGAAAATAAGACAAAATCTCAAACTGATAAAGATACTATCGCACCAGTTATTACTTTATTTGATTCAAAGACTATAACTATAAGTGTAGGAGATACGTTTGAAGATCCAGGTGCATTAGCGGAAGATAATATTGATGGAGATATTTCAGATAAAATAAAGGTAACAGGAAAAGTAGATACTACAAAAGCCGGCACTTATACAATAAAGTATACAGTTAAGGATAAGGCAGGTAATAAAAGCAGTAAAACAAGAAAAGTAATTGTTAAAGCTGAAAAAGTTACTACTGATGACAAAAAGGATAAGGTTGCACCAATTATAACATTTAAAAATACAACAGCATATCAAAAAGTATGTATTGGAGAAAAAGTAGATATTAGTCAAACAGGATTATATAGTTATACTGCTCAAGATGATAAGGATGGAGATATTACTAAAAATGTTAAAATAAGTGGAGAAACAGGAATTATTAAAACTGCAGGAGAATATACTTTAACTTATACTGTTAAAGATAAGTCTGGAAATGAAGCAAAGGTAAGTAGGAAGTATAGTGGAGTTGATTGTAGTAAGAAAGATCCAACACCAACTCCGACTCCGACTCCGACACCAACGCCAACACCATCACCAACGCCAACACCAACGCCAACACCAACTCCTGATCCAACACCGACTCCAACGCCAACACCAGATCCAGGTACAGTTGAAATTCAACCAGTAGGAGTATCCTGCCAAGATATTATGTATCTTAGCGTAGGAGAAACTCAAAACTTAAATGCATCTGTATTACCATCAAATGCGACTAACAAATCATTAAGTTTTTCATCATCAAATTCATCAATCGCAAGAGTTGATGGCAGTGGAAATGTAACAGGTGTTCAATATGGTGAAACAAGAATAACTATAAGCACATCAAATGGAAGAACAAAAGGGGTAATAATAGTTGTAGAGTAAAAAAGAATGTTAACATTCTTTTTTACATATCTACTTTAAGAGGTATAGTATGAAGAAGATAAGTGATATTGATATAAAGGATAAAAAGGTTATTGTTAGATGTGATTATAATGTTCCTATAAAAGACGGAAAAATACTAGATGATACTAGAATAGTTAAAAGTTTAAAAACAATTAATTATATCTTAGAAAAAGCTAGTAAAGTAATTATTCTATCTCATTTGGGAAGAATAAAAGTAGAAGAAGATAAAAAAAATAATTCTTTAAAACCAGTATGTGACCATCTTAGTAATCTATTAAATAGAAAAGTAGTTTTTTGTACATATAAAGATGATATAAATAAGGTTATTGATAATAATGATATTATTATGTTAGAAAACACTAGATTTTTTGATTTAGATAATAATAAAGAAAGTAATTGTGATGAAGAATTATCTAAGTTTTTTGCGTCTTTTGGAGATGTATTTATTAATGATGCATTTGGAGTAGCACATAGAAAAGCAGCTTCTAATGTAGGAATCACTAAATATATAGAAAGTGCAAATGGATTTTTAATAGAAGAGGAAGTAAATAATTTAGATAAATTATTAGATAATCCTAAAAAACCATATATACTAATTATGGGTGGAAAAAAAGTATCAGATAAAATAAAGGTAATTGATAATTTAATAGAAAAATGTGATAAGATATTAATTGGTGGCGCAATGGTTTACACCTTCTTAAAAGCTAGTAATCTTAATATAGGCTCTTCATTTTATGAAGAAGAGTATTTAGATTATTCAAAGAAACTTTTGGGCAAATATAATGATAAAATAGTTCTTATCAGTGATAACTATATATTATCAAATGATAAACATGTATGTAAGCATATTGATGATATGCTTGATTCTGATGTAGGACTAGATATTGGTGATAATTCAATAGAAAGATTTAAAGAAGAAATATTAAAAGCAAAGACTGTATTTGTTAATGGACCTATGGGATTATTTGAAGAAGGTTTTTCATTAGGAACAGAAGAAGTATTAAAAACTTTAAATAAGATAGATGCATATGTTGTTATTGGAGGAGGGGACACTGTTAACGCAGTAAATAAATTATTACCAAATAATAATTTTGTTCTTTCAACAGGTGGAGGAGCATCATTAGAATATCTAGAAGGAAAAGGATTGCCAGGAGTAGTAGAGGGATAGTATGGAATTAAATAAATATAAATATAAAATTAGTATAATAGTAATAGTTTTAATATCTATATTAGTAGTATTTTTATCCTTAAAAGATAATCTTACTGAATCACTTGATTATCTATCATCAATGAACTTTTTTTGGATAATAATTGCTTGTATTTTAATGGGATTAAATATAGTATTCCAAAGTTTATCCCAATATAGATTTTTAAGAGAAGTAGATCATAATTATAAATTTAGTTCATGTTTACAGTTAATGACTATTGCGATGTTTTTCAATGCTATAACACCTTTTTCATCAGGTGGTCAACCATTTGAAGTATATTTGCTTAGTAAAAATGGAATTAAAGTATCTGATTCAGCTAATGCACTATTACAAAACTTTATTACTTATCAGTTTGCGCTTATTTTTATGGGTGCTCTTGCTATTATATTAAATAGAATATTTAATATATTCCCTGATGGGAATCTACTTAAAAATGTAGTATTAATAGGTTTTATAATTAATGTAATAGTAGTATCATTAATTATATTTATTTCAAGAGCTAAAAAGATTAATACTAAATTATTTCATAAAATATTTAATTTTATATTTCATTTTAAATTTATAAAGAATAGAGAAGAAAAAATGGAAAAAGCAGAAGAATTCTTAGATAATTTTTATAATAGTACCGCTATTATGAAGAATAATTCTAAAAATACAATTCTTAGTTTTACATTTAATGTATTAAGTTTATTATGTTTATATATGATTCCATTATTTATATTTTTCGCATTAAAAGAATATAATACTATTAATGCTATTCAATCAATAGTTTTATCAGCATATACATTTTTAATAGGTTCTTTTGTACCAATTCCAGGAGCATCTGGAGGTTTAGAATATGGATTCATAGATTTCTTTGGTATATTCTCAAAAGGGGCGGCTTTATCATGCGCAATGCTTGTATGGAGATTAATAACATACTATTTGGGAATGCTAGTAGGAGGAATTGCTTTAATAACATATAGAAAGAAGGAATAATTATGCGTATTGGTATTTTTACAGATACTTATTTACCATATATTAGTGGTCTTGTAACATCAGAATTAATGCTTAAAAACTCATTAGAAGCTTTAGGTCATGAAGTATATATAGTTACTGCTAATTTAGAAAACTTTAAGTATATAAATGATAAAAAAAATAAAATAATAAAAATATCTGGTTTACCAATAGGTATATATGATGCTAGACTAACAGGTATTTATTCTGTAAGCGCTATATCTGAAATAAGAAAATGGAAACTAGACATAATTCATTCTCAAACTGAGTTTGGGATAGGAACATTCGCAAGAATAGTTGCGAAACAACTTAATATTCCACTTGTACATACTTATCATACTATGTATGAGGATTATATCTATTACATTACAAAAGGACATTTTGATAAACCTAGTAAAAAACTAGTTGAATACTTAACTAGATTCTACTGTGATACAACAGTAAGTGAGTTAATCGTTCCTTCAAGAAAGATATATAATATATTTATTAATAAGTATGAAGTTAATAAGAGAATTAGTATAATAGGTACAGGAATAGATATAGATAGTTTTTCAAATGAAAAGTTTAAAAAAGAAGATATAGATTTATTAAGAAAAAAATATAAAATTAAAAGTACTGATTTTGTAATTGGTTCTGTATCTAGAATTGCGAAAGAAAAAAGTATAGATAGAATTATAAATACTTTTAGTGATGTTTTAAAGAAAATTCCAAATGCTAAATTATTAATTGTGGGAGATGGACCAGATAAAGAAGAATTAATGAATTTAGTAAAAGAAAAGGAATTAGAAAAAAGTGTAATATTTACTGGAAAAGTAGAACTAAAGAATATAGGTATATATTATCAATTAATGGATGTTTTTGTTACTTTTTCAACTACTGAAACACAGGGTTTAACAGTAATAGAAGCTATGGCATCATCTTTACCTGTACTTGCTATAAAAGATGATAGTTTTATAGATTCAGTAAAACATAATAAAAATGGATATTTATTTAAAACTGATAAAGAATATATAGATTATGTATATAAGTTATACTCTGATAAGAAACTATATAAAGAACAGGCAGAAAACTCTAGAAAACTATCAAATGATCATTCTAGTACTGCTTTTGCTAAACAAGTAATTGAAGTATATAATCATGCGATAGAAAGTAATAAAAAGAATAATATTTTTAGTAGTATTAAAGACGTTATTATAACAAATAAAGATAACAAAGAATGATAAAAATTACCATTCTTTTTTTTTTCGACAAAATCAGTCAAAAAAAAGTAGATAAAAAACTAGATTTTTGTAGTATAATCGAATAGGACACTAAAAAAGGGAAGGGTTAAAAATGAATAAAAAGAGTATACTAGTAGTAGATGATAATATGAGTTTTGTAAAGACAATAAAAGATTATTTTAAAGATAGTGATAACTATGAAATAAAGTATGTAGCGAAAGAAGGAACAGAAGCATTAAGTATATTAAAAAACTCTTCAAATAAAGTAGATTTAGTATTATTAGATTTAGTAATGCCAAGAAAAGATGGTATTTATCTATTAGAAGAAATGAATAAAGAAAATATAAAAAAAGATATAATTGTTATGACATCATTTAATTCAGATTATGTTCTTAAAAGAGTGTCAGGTTTAGGAATAAAGTATTTTATGCTTAAACCATTTGAAATGAAAGATTTAGAAAATAGAATGGATGCAGCATTAACACCAGTAACAAGTTTTACTGAGGATAAAGATTTAAAGATAAGTTTAACTAAGTTACTTCATGAACTAGGAATGCCATCTCATATAAAAGGATATGAATATATTAGAGAAGGAATTATGCTTTTATATAATGATCCAAGTATAATTGGAGGAATAACAAAGGAATTATATCCTGAAATAGCGGATAAATATAAAACATCAGTATCTAGAGTGGAACGTGCGATTAGACATGCGATAGAAGTAAGTTGGAATAGAGGAAATTTAGATTTAATGGAAGAAGTATTTGGACATAGTGTAGATTATGATAAAGCTAAACCAACTAATAGTGAGTTTATTGTGACACTTGCAGATAAACTAAAATTAGAATACCAATTATCTTAGAACGTGATAATTGGTATTTTTTATTGAATTATTATTTGATTTATGTTAATATTTATATATAAGGTAGGTTAGAATATGAAAAGAATATTATTGGTGGTTGCGATATTTTTAAGTGTATTATTATTAAGTGGCTGTGTAAAGAATTATAAACCAATTACTTATACTAAATTTAGTGAAGTTTTTAAAGATAAAAGTAATTTTTTAATTATAAATCAAACCTTAAAGTATGAAGATAAATTTGAAAGATGTTTAGAAGCAAGTGGGGATAATATTCAGTTCATATACTATGAGTTTAAAACAGAAGAAGATGCAAGAAAATATTTAAGTGATAATTATAAAAACAGAAGAAAATATAGATATAAAGAAAGAAAAAATAATATTACAGTTAAATGTACAGATAAGATGTATTTTTACGCTGTACAAGCAGGTAATACTGTAATTGTTTCAAATAGTCCTGATAAGAAGAATAGAAGAACTATTAAGAAGATATTTAAAGAATTAGGTTTATAGAAAATAGGTGTATATTATGTTGAAAAAAGCAATTAATATACTTATATTTCTATTCATATTTTCACTATACTTTGTGTCATTCTTAATGATATATGATACTTTTAGAGAAAGAAAATTAAAATCAATTGAAGGGAATGCATTAGATACTTTTGATAAACAAGTAAAAATAGAAAAGGTTGATACTCAAACTATAGATGAGAACACTGATAATGGGAATATAAGTTATGGTATTTATACTATACTTGGTAAAATAGAAATACCAAAAATTGGATTTACTTCAGTAATAATTAAAGAGTATACTTATAACGCTATGAGTGTAGGCGTTATTAAGACATATGGAGTAGATTTAAATGAACCAGGTGGATTTATTATATCAGGTCATAACTTTAGAGGTAGAAGTCTATTTATGTATAATATATATAAACTTACTTCTGGTGATAAGATATATATAACGGATACTAATGGTAGAAAACTAGAATATACAGTATATGAAGTATTAAGACATGTTTCTCCTTCTGATAGCGAGTTATATAGAAATTATGATGGTTATAATGTTACTCTTATGACATGTGAAGATGATGGTGGAGTGACAAGAATAGTAGTAAAGGCAAAGGCAGAATAAAGGTAATTTATAGATTATCTTTATTTTTTTTGGTACAATTATCTTATAAAAAGGGAATATTATTACTGGAGGATATATGAAATATAAAATAATAAATTGTAATAATTATGATATTTATCTTATTAAGACTAATAAGTTTAAAACTATAAATATAAGTACTGTTCTAATAAATGATTATAAAAAAGAAGATATTACTAAAGAAAAATTTATATCTGAATTTCTTATTAATAGTAATGAATACGCTAAAGATGAAGTATCTATGAGTAAGAAATTTATGGAATTATATGAACCAAGTATTTCTATTACTGATTCATTCTCTTCAAATCATTTTAAAATATTTAATACTACTTTTTTAAACGAAAAATATACAGAAAAAGGCATGAATAAAAAAACTATAGATTTTTATTATAGTATTCTTTTTAATCCAAATATATGTGATGGATTATTTGATGAAAAGAACTTTAATATTATAAAATCTAAAATGGTATCTTGGTATAGAATGGATGAAGAAGATTCAAGATCTATGGCTTATTTTAATGCTGTTTCACATATTAGTGATGATATTCCTATGAGAATAGATAGTAGAGGTAACTTAGCAGATTTATTAAAAATAAAAAGAGAAGAATTAAAAGAATATTACTTTAATAAAATAGATAAAAGCAAGTTTTGTGTATTTGTAGTAGGAGACTATGATGATAATATTATAAACTCTATTAAAGATAATCTAGATAATAAAGTAAATAAAAATGAATATGATATAAAGAACGTATTTGATGTTAGTAAAGTAAAAGAAGTAACAAAACAAATAGATGAAAAAAGTTTTAATCAATCAATAATATATTTAATATATAAAATAATTGGAATGACAGAAAGAGAAAGAAATTATGTACTCCCTGTACTTAATAATATATTAGGAGGTAGTTCAGCAAAATTATTTAATAATGTAAGAGAAAAAAATTCTTTAGCGTATTATGCATATTCTGATTTTGCTCCATTAAATAATATTTTATATATGTATGCAGGAATATCAAAAGAAAACTATGAAAAATGTTCTAATCTTATGAAAGAACAATTAAAAGAAATAAAGAATGGTAATATTACTAATGATGAACTAGATAATGCTAAAAAAACATTAGATTCTATAATACTAGTTAGTTTTGATAATATTAGTTCAATTAATAATAACTTAGGATTTCAAATACTTATTAATAAACCATCATTAGATGAGTTTTTAGAAAACTATAAAACAGTTACAAAAGAAGAAGTTATAGAATTAAGTAAAAAATTAGAATTAGATGTAGAGTATTTATTAAAGGGGGTAAAAGAATGAAAGTAATTAATTTAGATATTGTTGATGAAAAATTAATTTATGAAAAATTAGATAATGGATTAGATGTTTATATAATTAGGAAAAAAGATTTTAATTCTAATTTTGCTTCTTTTATATCTAAATTTGGTGGTTTAGATATTGAGTTTATTCCAATAGGAGAAAAAGAATATGTAAAAATGCCACCTGGAATTGCGCATTTTCTTGAGCATAAATTATTTGAACAAGAAAAGGATCCACAAGTACATGATTTTTATAAACAAAGTGGAACATATGTAAATGCAATGACAGGTTACAAAAGAACTAAGTATATATTTAATGGCCCTAGTAATTTTAAAGAGAACTTAAATTATTTATTAGACTTTGTACAAAATCCGTATTTTACAGATGAAAATATAGAAAAAGAAAAAGGTATTATTATTGAAGAAGCAAAGATGTGTTTAGATGATAAAGGTCGATTATTTTCAGAAACTATTATGAAGAATCTTTATAATAATGTTCCATATGATAAAAAGATAATTGGTAGTATAAATGATATAAAATCAATGACTAAAGAAGATATATATAAATGTTATAATTCGTTTTATCATCCATCCAATATGGCTTTATTAATAGTAACAAATGAAGATGAAAAAGAAGTATTAGATTTAGTAAAAGAAAATCAATCTAAGAAAAAGTTTAATAAAAATTTTAGAATAATAAGAAAAAATTATGATGAAGATATAAAAGTAAGAAAAGAATATGAAGAAATAATAACAGATGTACAAGAAACTAGAGTGGGTTATTCTTTAAAATTTAAATTAGATGATTTTAAGGCAACGAGAAGAGAAGTATTTGAATATATTGATATTATGCTTGGAATACTAGTAGGAAATCTTTCAAATTTTAATTTAAAATTAAAGGAAGACAATATTATTAAAAATGATATTGGTTATTCAATAGATAATTATAAGACTGGGGAAGATGAATTTATTATTGTTCATTTATATGCATTAACAGATAATGTAAGTGAATATATAGAATTATTAGAGAAAGAATTATTGACTAATAATTATACAGAAGAAGATTTTGAATTATATAAAAAGAATATAATTTCTGATTATAGTTATAGTTTTAATAGTGTAAATGGAATAATGCATTTCTTAACAGTAGAATATGAATTTGAAGGAAAAATAGATGCAGATTCAATAAAAGAAGAAATGAATCTTAATTTTGATAGGTTTAAAGAAGTTATAAATAACTTTAAATTAAATAATAAATCTATTGTAGTGATGAAAAATTATAAATAAAATGATATAATAACAATAGTCAATTATGATTATTGTTTCTGTTCTCGTAGCTCAGTAGGATAGAGCAATCGCCTCCTAAGCGATAGGTCGGCAG